>CALVBH010000016.1 GCA_944325765.1 uncultured Bacteroidales bacterium | reverse complement strand
TACGCTGACGCAAGCGCATGGGATGCAAAGGCAAAAGACCTTGCAGGCCGTTTCATCAAGAACTTCGACAAGTTCACTGGCAACGACCTCGGCAAGTCTCTCGTAGCAGCCGGTCCGAAGCTTTAATCCGCTTCTGCAACAATAAAAAAGCCGACCCCAAAAATTTGAGGTCGGTTTTTTTAGTTTAAACAGAGGCTGCACACTCCGCCCGAAACAATATTCACGGTTATCGTGCAACTTTTTTAATGTCGGACATCATTTTTTCGTAGAACGGCTGAAGCCTGAGAGTCCTATTCCGGCAAATATAAAAAACTGTCATAAAATTTATGATATAAAAAACAGTTTCTAAAATTTTTTTTCATATTTGACGGACTTTTACCGTAAGACTATGGAAAAAACCGATTCACAGACCAGAGAAAGGAAAATCTACAGGGTGACCATCATCGGAAGCGTCTGCAATTTCCTGCTGCTGGCCTTCAAGTTCGCAGCCGGTATCATAGGACAGAGCTCGGCCATGATAGCCGACGCCGTACACTCGCTGTCGGACTTCATTACGGACATAATAGTCCTGATATTCGTAAAAATAGCCAACAAGCCCCAGGACAAGGACCATGACTTCGGACACGGGAAATACGAAACACTCGCGACAGCCGTCATCGGACTCATACTTTTCTTCGTGGGCATAGGCATATTCTGGAACGGAGCCGTCTCCATCTGGGGTGTAATACACGGGAAGGAACTGGAAGCTCCCGGCATGATAGCCCTGTATGCGGCACTTGTCTCCATCGTACTCAAGGAAGCCCTTTTCCAGTACACGAAGAAAACAGGTGAAAAGGTGAATTCGAAATCCGTCGTGGCCAATGCCTGGCACCACAGAAGCGATGCGTTCTCTTCCATCGGCACCGCCGCAGGTATCGGAGGAGCCATTCTGCTGGGCGACAGCTGGCGCGTCCTGGACCCCATAGCCGCTGTAATCGTCAGTTTCTTCATCATAAAGGTGGCCTGGAAACTGTTCAAGCCGTGCATAGACGAACTGATAGAGGCGTCCCTGCCCGAAGAAACGGAACGGGAAATCATCGGCATCCTGCTGTCATTCCCGCAGGTCAGCAGCCCGCACAACCTGAGGACGAGACGGATAGGCAACAACTGCGCCCTCGACGTACACGTAAGGATGGACGGACAGATGACAGTGGAGCAGTCGCATGCAATCACACGCGAAATGGAAAACAAACTCCGGAACCTTCTCGGTCCCGGAGCATTCATCAGCATTCACGTAGAACCTGCGAACTGACATACTTGCGGAAGCGCTCGAGAGCCTCCGTCAGGACTGAACGCGGACAGGCGAGATTCCATCTCTGGTAGCCCTCGCCTTCCGCCCCGTACATGGTTCCGGCATTGAGCCACAGCCCGGCCTTTTCCACCAGGTCTTCCTCTAATTTTTCTGAAGACATACCGAGTTTCGAACAGTCCATCCAGGCCAGGTAAGTCCCTTCGAGTCTGACAAGAGGGAAATCCGGAAGATGCTCCGCACAGTACTCCCGCATATAGTCGTAATTGCCTTTAAGATAGGCTATCAGCTGGTCCAGCCACTCCCCGCCTTCGTTATAGGCGGCTATGGTAGCCACTACTCCGAACGGATTCACGTCGCATACTTCATTGACGTTGATGGCCTTGTCGATTCTGGCGCGTATTTCGGGATTCCTGGCGATGATATTGGCTATCTGAAGTCCGGCGATGTTGAATGTCTTGCTGGCCGACACGCAGGTAACGGAATTCTCGTAGAAGTCTTCGCCGAGAGAAGCGAACGGTGTATATTCGTGTCCCGGGAAAACCAGTTCGCAGTGAATACCGTCCGCCACGACCAGAACATTGTGTTTCATACAGATTTCGCCTAACCGGCGCAATTCTTCTTTCGTCCACACGCGGCCTGCCGGATTATGAGGATTGCACAGCAGGAATACCTTGACGAGCGGATCGGAGGCCTTGGCCTCGAAATCATCGAAATCTATGACATACGTGTCGCCGGTCCGTTTCAGAGACGATGAAACGAGTTCGCATCCGCTGTTCCGGATGCAGGAATAGAAACAGTTGTAGACAGGTCCCTGCAGCAGGACCTTGTCGCCCGGGACCGTCATGGCACGGAGAATGGCTGAAATCGCGGGAACCACACCGATGGTATAGACAATCCATTCTTTCTCGATGCGGAGGCCGTGACGGCGGTCGAACCAGTTTATGACTGCCTCATAATATTCGTCCGGAACTCTGGTATATCCGAAAATTCCGTGATCCAGACGTTTCTGCATGGCGTCGACAATCGGCTGCGCCACCTTGAAATCCATATCCGCCACCCACAGAGGCAGTACGCCCTCCGGAGCATTGTCCCACTTGCATGAACAGGACCCGCGGCGCGGGACTATTTCATCGAAATCATATTGCATATACTTGCTGTTTTAAAAGGTACCAAAATATAATGATTACATTTCTATCGAAACACCGGCAATGGCACTGGCCCGCGGCATGGGATAGCCGGCCATGATTTCATATTCCTGCGCCAGCAGATTTTCCCCTTTCACATAGACTGAAAGCCAGTCGAGGATACGGAAACCGCACTGGAGATTCCACAGGATGAAATCCTCTTCAATACCCGCATCGAGGTCGGTGCAAAGGCCGTTTACATACTGGATTCCCGTGGATGCATTCCAGCGTCCTTTCGTGAAATCGGCCCCGATATTGAGTTTGTGCCGGGGCGATGCCAGAACCGGATTTTCCATATGAAGCCAGCTGTAGTTTCCGTAAACGGACCATACGGCATTGAACCTGTAAGATACGGCTGCCTCGGCTCCCAGGTTTTCTATCTTTCCCGAATTGAGGTTCAGCATTCCGCTTCCGGAAGGATTCGGGAGACGCATTATCAGATTGTCTCCGTGAATATAGAAGAGATTGGCCTCATACCTGAGTTTGCGGCCGAAAAGGTATTGCGAAGCCGAAATTTCATAACTCCAGAGACTTTCGGGCTGAAGATCCGGATTCTGGGGAGGGAACATGTACATTTCCCTGATGGTCGGATTTCGGAATCCCCTGCCTGCCATGACCTTGAGTTCGGCATCCTTGGGAAGGTGGAAGGCCAGTCCCGCCTGCGGAATGAACTCCGTGCCCGTCACAGTATGATAATCGACCCTCAACCCTGCATCGAAAGTGAGCCAGGAGCCGAGATTCTGTCTGAAATCGACATAGCCCGCAAATTCATCCAGGGTCTTGTCCGCAATATCTTCCGTATGGCCGTCCTCCACGAAACTGTTCCAGGCATGACCCCCGAAATGGAAATAGTCGAAGCCGAGTGTAATCCTGTTCCCCCTGAAGAAAGAGGCGCTCTGATACCAGGATGCACCGAGCATCACGTCAGTAGAGCGGAATCTGTAGTCAAGCGGTTCATCTCCGGGATGATAGCCGTCATTTATCCAGTGATTGCCCCAGTTGTAGAAAAAACTCAGGGAGCCGGAGGTCCGTTCATAAACGTTCTCCACCGCCGCGGAAGCCATTCCGCGGGTAATCCGCTGGTCGTTGTCGATATACGGAGCATCGACTGAGCCCGGATTCGAGGAGTTGAAATGCGTGACATTCACATCCGCCGTGAGTTTCCAGTGTTCCGAAAAACCGTAGCCGAGTTTAGCATAGCCGCCGTACTGCTCGAAAAACATATTTTCACGATGCCCGTCCGAACGGTTGTACGAGGCTGTCACTACACTGCTGAAACGGCCCCTGCGGATGCGGTTCGTCACTTCGCCGAGAAAAGTTCCGTATGAACCTCCTGCCAGATTCACACCCGTTCTGATTCCGTCCTCCTGCATTTTCCGCGTAACGATATTCAGGACTCCGCCCATCGCATTGCTGCCGTACAGCACAGATGCCGGACCGCGCAGCACTTCCACACGCTCGACCATCATCGTCTGGCAGGCATCGGCTATCGGATGCCCCATCAGTCCCATGTATTGCGGATGACCGTCTATCAGGACGAGAAGTCCCGTAGTCTGAAGCCCAGCCTGGGCAGGTCCTCCAATGCCCCTGACCGACATCTGTCCCGCAGAACCTTCGGAGACCCCGTATCCTAAGAATCCTCTCGAAGTCGAGAAAAATCCGGGCACCTGTGCATTCAGCACAGGCAATACCGACACGGACCGGCTGTTTTCCAGCACGTCCCTGTCCACGACGGATATGGTCATGGGCAGATGCCTGATGTCGGTTTCATTCCTGGTTCCTGTGACAACGGTATGGGCTATGGTATCCTGCCGCTCGGAAACGGAAACCTCTTCCGAGACAGAACGGCTGTCACCGGACGATACGTCCGGAACCTTTGCCTGAAGTGCCGTGACGACAAGACTTGCCGTCATTGCCGCGAAAGCGGCAACCGATTTTCCCTTTCGCATCTGCCGGCTACCTGACCTTTACGAGTTCGTACCGGCGGGAACCGAGACCTATCTTCTCAGCATGAGCGAGGCAGGTCTTGTATTCCGTGTTCGGATTCGTGTTGTCGAAATGGTCGTGGTGGTCGTGGAAATCCGGTCTGGACATGTGATCCGTCAACTGGCTGCCCGGAAGCGGTGTCTGCCTGAGACAGGCATCCACGCAGGCCTGGTCCAGAGCCAGAGGATCGAAGGATGCGAACATCCCTACATCGGGAATGATGGGCGTATCGTTCCCCGAGTGGCAGTCGCAGGTCGGAGACACGTCGCATATCAGTGAAATGTGGAAAGCCGGCCTGCCGTCGACTACCGCCTTCGTATATTCTGCCATACGGCAGTTCAGTTCCTTCACGGCAGCATCCTGGGCGAAAGCGATGGCGTCGAAGTTGCAGGCTCCGATACAGCGGCCGCAGCCCACGCAGTGCTCCTGGTCCACGGACATTTTTTTGGAAGACTCGTCGAATACAAGACCGTCGTTGGCGCATTCGCGCATACACTGCCTGCAGCCGCGGCATTTGTCCCGGTCTATGACTGCCTTGCCGTTGCAGTGCTGCTCCTTCTTGCCGGCCCTGGACCCGCTTCCCATGCCGATGTTCTTTATCGTTCCTCCGAAGCCAGTCATCTCATGGCCCTTGAAATGGGTCAGCGAGATGAATATGTCGGCATCCATAATGGCGCGGCCTATCTTGGCAGCCTTCACGTATTCACCTCCCTCCACGGGGACATCGATATCATCGGTACCCTTCACCCCGTCGGCTATAATCACCGGACATCCGGCGCTCAGAGGGGTGAACCCGTTTTCCCAGGCGCAATAAAGGTGCTCGATGGCATTTTTCCTGCTGCCCGGATAAAGAGTGTTGCAGTCCGTAAGGAAGGGCTTACCGCCGAGTTCCTTCACTGTGTCGGCTACTGCCTTGGCATAGTTCGGCCTGAGAAAGGTCATGTTCCCAAGTTCCCCGAAATGCATTTTTATGGCCACGAACTTGCCGTTCATATCTATCTGCGGCATGCCGGCAGCCTTTATCAGTCTTTTCAGTTTCGCGGCAGGTCCTTCGTCGGGCCTGCACCTGAAATCGGTGTAAAATACTTTCGAAATGTTCCGTGAGTCTGTCATATTCTGTCTCCTTTCAAATGTTGTCAGCCAATATCCGGGCAAAATTAAGAAACTGTTTGGATTTTCAAGGCAAAATTCACAACATCTTGCGATTGACCGGACTTCATATCCGCCATACTTTTGCAGCCGGAAAATCAAGTAAAACCCAATAACGGAAAAGACATGAAAAAATTCTTCACGACACTTGCCGCCGCGGCGGCAATCTCGATGGCTCTCACGGCCTGCGAGGAAAAAGACAACGGCGGAAATTCCGGAACAGAGACAGCCCGGGCCGTGGCAGGAACGTATAACGGCACATTCGAAATGTCCGTAATGGGAAATTCCCAGGGCTCCTCGGACATCGGCTGCACCATCAGCGCTGCCAGCGGAAACACTGTCGACATCGTTCTCGATGAAGTCCAGGGAATGGGAAACATGACAATCATCCTCAAGGCAGACGGAGCAACGGTCACAGAAACTGACGACGGATATTCGGTTTCCGGGAATATTGATACTGTGAGCGGAGAGACGTCCATTACTGGAAGCGTTTCCGGCATCATAACCAAGGACAAAAGCTCGGTTTCGCTGACTTTCGAATTCAAGCCGGGTGCCATGCCGATGTCCATAACGGGAATCTTTACCTGTCCTGCCTCCGGCACCGATGAAAACTGAATGCATCTCTGTCCTGACGGGAACAGTCCTGCTGCTGTTCCCGTCCTGTGAGGACGGACTCCTGAAAGGCATTTACGACAAGTCGGAAGAACAGTCGGAATACGGGTTTCTGCAGACGGAAACACAGAACAGTCACGGTACGGTCTATATAAATTCCTCGGCCTACACGGAGTGGGTCTATATAGACTTCGCCGGCGCAACGGCCGTCACCTTGGGCACGGAAGGACAGACACCGGAAAGCTGGGATATGGCAGTCCACAGATATGACACGAAAACGAACGAAGGCCGGGCTGCCATCACCGGCTATACCGACATCGATGAATGCGCCGAATCCGGGGATATTCCCGAAGACGACGCTTTTGTAAAGGATATCTGGACAGACGATGTCATAGCCACCGACATGAGCGGTATGATGGACGGAAACATAGTGTACGCGGAAGACTGGTACAATCCGGAACTCTCCAGGTGGCTCGATGTAGACACCTCGACCATGCCGCCTGTCTACACAAAGTCAGACAATGTCTTCATCCTGAAGACCGCTGACGGCAGGACGATTGCGCTGAAACTGGAAAACTATATGAATGCCAGTGCCGTAAAAGGATATATGACCATACAGTACCGCTCGATGCAATAAATTATGAGAATAAAAAGACATACCTGCCTGATTCTGCTCACCCTCGTCATTGCGGGCCTTGTCCATATTGCGCCGGCACAGGCGCAATACCTTGTCAGCGGAAAGATATGCGACCGCGACGGAGAGCCACTTGCCGGAGCGGCGGTCTCGATTCACGGGCTGAAAGGCACAGGAACCGTGGCTGACGCAGAAGGACGGTACACCCTGACCATCCCCGATGACGATTCCCATACGATAGTCGCATCATTCATCGGGTTTATGACCCAGTCACGCATCGTAAGGCCGGACGGCATACCGGCTCAGGATTTTATTCTCTCGGAAAATCCCGTAACACTCGAACAGGTCGTGGTCACGGGGACACGGACCCCCAGGACGCTGATGGAATCCCCTATCACCACCCGCGTCATCACCGATCTGGACATAAGCAAGAGCGACGCATCCAACGTACAGGATCTGCTGCAGATGGAACTTCCCGGAATCGAATTCTCCTTTTCGATGGACCAGCAGGTTAACATCAACTTCCAGGGCTTCGGCGGGAATTCCGTGCTTTTCCTCATAGACGGAGAACGTGTCGCAGGCGAAACTCTGGACAATGTGGACTACAACAGGCTGAATCTCGACAACGTAGAACGCATCGAAATAGTGAAAGGAGCCGCCTCGTCACTATACGGTTCGAATGCCGTAGGCGGAGTAGTGAACCTCATCACCAAAGACAGCGGAAAGCCCTGGTCTGCCAACCTCTCCACACGCTTCGGGGCACATAATGCACAGCAGTACAATGCCGCCATCGGTGTCTCCGGAGGGAAAGTCAGCAACATGCTGAACGCGCAGTACAACGGCATCGATACATACGATGTGGGAGGACAGGGGGATTTCAGCACCGTATACGGGAGCAGGATACTAAGCTTCAAGGACAGGCTCGTCTACACTCCGGCGGACAACCTGAAATTCACGGCAAGGGCGGGGTACTATGAAAGGGAGCGGGACTCGGACATTCTCGTAAAGGACAGGTACAGAAGCCTCAGCGGCGGACTGAAGGGAGAATGGGACATCAGCGACGATGCGGATCTCGAAGTTTCATACTCCTACGACGAGTACGACAAGAGCGACTATATGACAGCGGGAAAGACCGACCTGCTGAACTACAGCAACGTGCAGCACAACGCCAGAGTCCTGTTCAACTATGTTTTCGGAAAGACCGGGACACTGACTGCCGGAGGAGACTTTATGAACGACTATCTGATGTCCTACCAGTTCGAAGACGGTGGAAGCAGAAGCCAGATAACCGCCGACGGATTCGTCCAGTTCGACTGGAACGCTTTCAGGAACTTCAGCGTCATCGGCGCCGTGCGTTACGACTGGTTTTCCGAAAGGAAACTCAGCAGTTTCGCCCCGAAATTAGGTCTGATGTACAAGACAGAAGACGAAAAGGCCGGGCACTTCACTTTCCGGGGCTCCTATGCAAAGGGCTTCAGGGCACCTACATTGAAAGAAATGTATATGTCCTTCGATATGGCAAGCATCTTTATGATTTACGGCAATCCCGACCTGCAGCCGGAAGTCAGCCATAACTTCCTGCTTTCCGCGGAATACTTCAAAAGACACTTCAATGTCACCGTTTCCGGCTTCTTCAATATGGTATCGGACGGAATATCGACCGTATGGAACCAGGAACTCAGGGGAATGCATTATACGAACATGGCGCCTTCGAACATAGCCGGAGCCGACCTGACATTCTCGATGCGTCTTCCCTGCGGCGTGGGGACGAAACTCGCCTATACATACACGAAAGAATACACGACGGACGGTTCCCCCTCTCTCTCGACTACAAGGCCGCACTCTCTGACTGCCAGGATAGAGTACGGACGGGAATGGAAAAACTACGGATTCGACCTCGCCCTGAACGGACGTTTCCTCTCTCCGTTCACTACCAACGTGTACTCAGGTTCCGACTATACGACACTCGCGCGGCAGCATTATCCGGGATATACGATATGGAAACTCGTACTTTCGCAAAGCATCTGGAAAGGTATAAGGCTTAACCTGACAGTGGACAATCTGTTCAACTACAGGCCGAAATACTATTACAACAACTCGCCGGCGACTGTAGGCACCACCTTCGCTGCAGGACTGGCTATAGCCATAGAAGAAATGTTTGAGAAATAACAATAGTAAACAAGGACAGGAATGAAAAAAAGGACAGTAGCAATCATCGCATCGGCGGCTGCGGCAGCCGCCGCAGCATTCGCGGTTCTATGGGAATGCTGCCTATCGCCTACGAAAATCGCCTTTGTGAATTATCAGGCAGCGGACCTGGGGCAGATAGCCAGGTCCAACACCAACAGTTTCATCCGGATAAGTGACCTGCCTGCGGAGGACCTCGCAAAAGCCGGACGATACGATATGGTTTTCATCAACGGTATGGGAATCCGAATCACGGAAGGACAGCGCGACACCCTCGCCAAAGCCGCAGGAAAGGGACTTCCGGTACTGGTGACTGCCGCGACCAATCCGCAGAACGACATCATCTCCGTGGACTCCGCCGCAGAGACCGACCTGAAAGCCTACATTTCCGCCGGAGGGCGCGCGAACTACAGGAACATGCTCGAATACGTGCGCAAGAACATTGACCGGAAGGTCATCAAAACCTCGGAACCGGGGAAAGCCGTGGCCCGAACCTATTATATGCTCTATCATCCGGACCCCGCCGACCCTGAAAACGAAGATACCGGATTCAATTCGATAAAGGAATATGAAGACTTCCTGAAAAGTGCCGGTCTGTACAGGAACGGAGCGCCCGGCATCATCATTACAGGACAGATGGGAGAGCCTTCGGAGCTGATACGTGAACTCGAAAAGACCGGGAACAATGTCTATCCCGTACGTTTCGCCAGGACTTTTTTCAGGAACGGCCACGCAGACAGCATAAATACTGCCGCAGTGATAAACATGGCACATGGCCGTATGGGTGACTACATCGTGGATTTCCTCGAAGAAAAGAATGTCCCGCTGTTCGCACCGCTGAATATAAACGGTCTCGTGGAAGACTGGGAAAACGACCCCATGGGCATGAACGGAGGCTTTCTTTCGCAGAGCGTGGTCACGCCTGAAATCGACGGAGCCATAAGGCCTTACGTGCTTTTCGGCAATTATGTCGACGAGGATGACGGGCTGCAATACCTTCATGCGATTCCGGAACGGCTCAGCCATTTCGTCAATACGGTAAACAATTACATCTCTCTGAAACACAAGCCGGAAAGCGAAAAGAAAATTGCAGTATACTATTTCAAGGGACCGGGACAAAGTGCCATGACTGCCGGCGGGATGGATGTGGTACCGTCGCTTTACAACTTTCTGCTCAGACTGAAGAAAGAGGGCTATAATGTGTCCGGGCTTCCCGATTCGGCTGAAAAGCTCGGTGAAATGATTCAGAAGCACGGAGCTGTATTCGGTCATTATGCCAAAGGCGCGATGGAAAGATTCATCTCGTCTGCGGAACCGGAAATCATCAGTGCGGAAGAATATGAATACTGGGCGGAGAAAGCTCTCGGCGAGGAACTTTATGCTGACGCAACAGCCGTAAACGGGGAATTTCCGGGAAGCTATATGTCCACACCCGACGGAAATCTCGCACTGGCGCGGCTCAGGTTCGGGAACGTGGTGCTCCTGCCCCAGCTCCCGGCCGGAGCGGGAGACAATGACTTCGAAATCGTCCACGGGACTGATGCGGCTCCGCCTCATGCCTATATCGCTTCATATCTCTGGACGCAGTTCGGATTCGAGGCAGACGCACTGATTCACTTCGGCACTCACGGCAGTCTGGAATTCACACCGCGCAAGCAGGTGGCTCTCGGCAGATTCGACTGGAGCGACAGACTTGTCGGAGAATTGCCTCATTTCTATATTTACACCATTTCCAATGTCGGTGAGGGCATGATGGCAAAGCGTCGTTCTTACGCGACGTTGCAGTCGTACCTTACGCCACCCTTTATGGAAAGCGGAGTCAGGGGCATATATTCCGGACTTCAGGACAGACTTAAAGAATATGACAGGCTGCTCGGGACTGATCCGAGGGACGGAAAGGCACTCGAAAAGGCTTCAAAAGCCGTAAAAAAAGCCGTACTGGAACTCGGAATACACAGGGAGCTCGGTCTCGACACGATTCCGGGCACGGGGTATACCGAAGAAGAGATAATGCGCATAGAGAATTTCGCGGAAGAACTTGTGAGCGAAAAAGTGACGGGAGCGCAGTACGTGATGGGGATGCCGTACGACAGCAAGTCCCTCAGAAGCACGGTTCTGGCAATGTGTACCGACCCTGTGGCCTACGGTCTCTACGCCATAGACAAGGCCAGAGGCAGGGCTGCAGCCGGTATTGAAAAGAGAAAGGCGGAGTTCTCCGCAAAGTATCTTGATCCTGCCGGACGGGTTGTGGAAAGGATTTTCGACAGGGGCACGGCACCTGACGATGCTGAAATCTGCAGAATAGCCGGGATTACAACCGGTGAACTTGCTATGGCAAGACAGTTATCGGCAACAGCGGATACCGACATTTTCTCTATGATGGTCGGGATGGCGGAAGAGATGCCGGGAAGTTCGGCAAAATATGCCGACAGACATAGAGGAGACGGGGAAAAAGGCATGCAGGACGGCATGTCGGCGATGATGTCGGCCATGGGCGGCACTATGATTTCCGATGGGGAAAAGATGCTGGCATCTGCGATATCGGAAGCCGAGACGGCCCTCAGGAACATCATCGCGTACCGCAACGCCTTGGCCGGCAGCCCTGAAAAAGAACTCTCAAGTCTTGTCAACGCCCTTGACGGCGGCTACACCTCACCTTCTCCGGGAGGCGATCCTGTGGCAAATCCGAACGCCCTGCCTACCGGACGCAATCTATTCGCGATAAATGCGGAGGCTACCCCGAGCAAGGAAGCCTGGGAGAAAGGGAAGCTTCTGGCTGACAATACTATCAGCATGTACCGCAGCCGTCACAACGACAGCATCCCCCGGAATGTCAGCTACACTCTCTGGAGCAGCGAATTCATCGAGACCGAAGGCGCCACCATTGCCCAGATACTCTACATGCTCGGAACGGAGCCTGTCTGGGATGCTTTCGGACGTGTGACCGATCTCAGGCTCATTCCTTCGGAAGAACTCGGCAGACCGAGAATCGATGTGGTGGTGCAGACAAGCGGACAGCTAAGGGATCTGGCGGCTTCCCGTCTTTTCCTTATCACGCGGGCGGTGAAAATGGCTGCCGCCTCCAAAGACGATGTATATGAAAACTTCGTTGCCGAAGGCGTCGTGGATATGGAGAAACGTCTTACCGGGAAAGGCCTGTCACCGAAAGATGCCAGGGAAATTTCCTCATACCGCGTATTCGGAGGAGTGGGCGGCAATTACGGCACCGGCATCCAGGGAATGGTTCAGGCGGGAGACAGATGGGAGGACGAGAGCGAGATAGCGAAGGTCTATCTGAACAACATGGGTGCGTACTACGGCAGTGAGGATAAATGGGAGGAAGTACGCCAGTACGCCTTCGAAGCCGCTCTTGCAAGAACCGATGCCGTCGTACAGCCGCGCCAGAGCAACACCTGGGGAGCACTCAGTCTGGATCATGTGTACGAATTTATGGGAGGTCTGAACCTGGCCGTGCGCAATGTGACCGGCAAGGATCCGGATGCATATCTCAGCGACTACAGGAACCGCAGCAATGTCCGCATGCAGGAGGTAAAGGAGGCAATGGGCGTGGAAAGCCGCACTACCATCTTCAATCCTGACTATATCAGATCCCGGATGGCAGGAGGTGCAGGAGATGCCTCAGCCATTGCCGAAGTCATAGAAAACACCTACGGATGGAATGTAATGAAACCTTCCGCCATCGACGATGAGATGTGGGATGAAATCTACGATGTCTACGTAAAGGATTCCTACGGGCTCGGAGTACAGGACTTTTTCGAAGAGAAGAATCCTGCGGCACTGCAGGAAATGACAGCCGTGATGATGGAAAGTGCCTGGAAAGGCCTGTGGGACGCGACAGATGAGCAGCTTGCGGATATTGCAGAACTGCACACGGAACTTATAGACAGATACGGGGCGGCCTGTTCGGGCACGGTCTGCGACAATGCCGGACTGAGGGACTTCATCGCCGGCAAGACCGACAGTGAAACCGCCGCGAAGTACAAGGAAGGCATCAGGCAGATAAGGGAAGTGTCCGCTGCAACTCCCGGTAACGGAGTGGTGATGAAGAAAGAACAGCTTTCGGACTCGCTGGCATCACGGAAAAATGTTCTGAGCAATACCATTATCGGCATAGTGGCGGCAGGTGTCGCAGTCTTCCTCGTGGTTTTTGTCAGGAAAAGACGCAAGGCTGCGGAAAATATTGATTGAAAATGGAAACCGCCGTCACAGTCCTGATGATACTCATAGTATTGGGTTTCATCCTGAAACAGAGTTTCAACAAACCGTACACCGTCATTGCGACTGCAACCGTACTTGCCATTTTCACAGGAGTTTCCTGGCCTCTGGCCGTAGAACAGTCCGGAAGCCGGATTTCCGAATGGCTTTCCGACACGTCGCTTATGCTGGACGTGGCCGTAGTGATGAGCGTGGAGATACTGCTTCAGATGTCATTCTGCATCACTTCCGTCAACATATACGCCGAAGGAAAGCTTCCGAAGTGGAAAATACTGACATACAAGGCCTTGAGATGGTTCCCCGGAATACTGATTTTCCCTGTCCTTTTCAGTGCGCTGGTATTTGCCGTCTTTGCGCTTCCGGGGAACGATTTCAGGGTAGTTTCATGGTCGCTGGCCGGCGTGGTGCTCATCATGGTTTCCGGCGGGGCCCGGCTTTTCAGGAAACTTGTTCCAGAAAAGGAACTGCGTCTGGAACTGCTGTTCATCCTCAACGCATTGACCGCCCTCTTCGGCATTGTGTCTACGGTGAACGGACAGACAGCGGTCGAGGGAATTTCGGAGGTGGACTGGACCGCCTTTGCAGGCATTGCCGGCATCACAGCCTCCGGAGCCGCCGCCGGATTCATCTATTATCTTATCCGTCTTCGTGTACATTAACTAAATAAACATCAAACCAATGAACCTCATTTCAGACATACTCTTCTGGATTTCAAACGGACTTCTCGTCCCTGTCATCGTCATCCTCATCCTGCTTTTCCTACGCTCACTGCTTCTGATCGGCAGCTTTTTCGGCCAGTACATGAATATCCGCCGCAGCGGACGCGCCCTGAGGCTCAGAATCGAGGGGCTGACCCCCGAAACGGCCGGAGAACTCGAAAAATTCCTGCCGGAAAACGACAACTCGCTTTCAGTACGCTATCTAAGGGGGATGCTCTCCCACAAAGACAGCCCGGCACATCTCCGCAGACTGCTCGCGGACTTCGAGATTGAGGCGGACAAGGATCTGTCATCGTCGAAGACACTCACCAAACTCGGCCCGATGCTCGGGCTTATGGGTACGCTGATTCCTATGGGACCGGCACTGGTGGGACTGTCCACCGGAGACATTTCATCGATGGCCTACAACATGCAGGTCGCCTTCGCCACCACTGTAGTAGGGCTGTTTTCAAGTGCCATAGGTTTCCTGACACAACAGGCGAAAAACAGATGGTATATGCAGGATCTGACGAATCTGGAATATGTGGCGGAGCTTTTCGGATGTAAAATGTAAGACTGACTGTTATGGCAAGAAGAAGGAAATTCCTCGGGGCGGAAGAAGACAACGATCCGATGAGCGTGGTAGGCAATCTTTTCGATGTGGCCATGGTATTCGCCGTCGCCCTTATGGTGGCTCTCGTGACACGGTACAGCATGACGGAAATGTTCAGCCAGGAAGACTTCACCATCGTGAAGAATCCGGGCAGGGAAAATATGGAAATCATCACGAAGGAAGGTGAAAAGATAAACAGGTACACCCCGTCCGAGAATCAGGACAACTCGTCAGGCAAGCGCGGGAAACGTGTCGGCATAGCCTACGAACTCGAGAACGGCGAGATCATCTACGTGCCGGAATGACGCTGACAAGACTACCGGCTACGCAAGGTAATGGTCGCGATTTCAGATAGACTTCTATCCTGCAGGAAAACGTCAATTCCACAAAAATTTTCCTCCTGACACATCGAAGAATCTCTCGAAAAAGTCTTTCAGTTTGGCAATGACATTTTTCTTCTTCTTTCCCCTGTCGTTTTCGTTGCTCTTCGAAAACAACGGGATTGGCGGAAGAATCCGGGTTATAGCAGTACCGGTTTCCTCTATCTCCCCGTTTCGGAATGACTGGGAAACAAACTCGTAGGTTTCCTGCGGTTTCAGGTTTTCCTCTTCGATTATCTTGTCGAGTTGTTCTTTCTCCTGCCGCTTGACAAACTGGAGCCAGTCATCGTTCACGTCCTTTTCAGGCGTAAGCTGGTCGATGAAGTCTTCGATAAGGTCTTTCTTGTTACGTAGGTCAGGGCTTGAACTGACGGCTTTCCTGATTGACAGCCTTATTTCCTTGTCTTTCGTATGGTCATCGTGCATTTGAGAGATAAGATAGAGGATATAGTCGATGTTTATCTCCACCTGCTTGACAAGTTCCATTTCGAACACGATATCATCATTCACGTTAACGCTGTCACCTTCATTTTGCTTACGGTACTTGTCGTAAAGGTCAATGTAAAGGCTGTGGTAGTCCTGCACATCCCTTTGCGACAGTATTTCGTTTCCTGCGAACTGGTCGAATGTGGAGAGCAGGTTTGTAGCCTTCAAAATGGAGCCGTACAGACGGATGAATTTCTTTTCCGCATCCTCGCCGATGATACGCTGTCCGAGGGGATAGTTCTCCAATAGTTTTTCCACCAGATCCTTGTAACCGGGGTTTTCCTTGCCCTTTTCGTCCGTATATCCGTAATAATATTCGTCAAAGGTTTTCAGAAGCACGATACCCCCGGCCTCTTTGTCGCCGAAACGGGCTATGCTTTCGTTTGTAGCCTGTTCCAGGTTGCGGAAGCACACAATGTTTCCGAATGTCTTGATGGAGTTGAGTATGCGGTTGGTACGCGAATAAGCCTGCAGCAGTCCGTGCATCCGCAGGTTCTTGTCTACCCAAAGTGTGTTCAAGGTGGTGGAGTCAAATCCTGTAAGGAACATGTTCACCACGATGAGCAGGTCTATCTCTCTGTTTTTCATCCTCAACGACACATCCTTGTAATAGTTCTGGAAGCGTTCCGCGCTTGTGTCGTAATTGGTCTTGAACATCGTGTTGTAATCCCCGATGGCCGATTCGAGGAAGTCGCGAGAACTCTTGTCCAGTCCGTCCGTATTCTCGGAGTTCTCGTCATCCGGCAGACCCGTGCCGTCTTCGGCCTCATTCGCACTGTAACTGAAGATAGTCGCCACACGCAGCCTTTTGTCAGGCGGCAGCTCTGCCATCTGTCGCTTGAACTCCAGATAATATAGCTTGGCTGTGTCGATGGACGAAACGGCGAAGATGGAGTTGAAGCCCGTCATCCGCGTTTTCTGTTTCTTTTCTTCTGTTTCCCCGCGCTTTTTTGCCGTTGCCATTTCCGTAATATTCACCAACTTGTTGAATGTATATGAGCGAGCGTTGCGTTTGGTCTTCTGGTCGAAATGTTCCAATATATAGCCTACGATGTGGCTGATACGCTCTGGAGCTGCCAAAGCGCGTTCTCTGTCTATATTGTACACCTGCTCGTCCCTGATGTCCTCCTGTTCGCGCATAGTACGGATATAGTCCACACGGAACGGCAGTACGTTTTCGTCTGATATGGCATCCACGATGGTATAGACGTGCAGTTGCTTTCCGAAAGCCTGTTCCGTGGTTTTCAGTTCGAACTTGCCTCCGGTTCCCGAGTTGTTCGGGAATATGGGCGTACCCGTGAAACCGAAAAGGTGATATCGTTTGAATTTCCTGATAATGGCTGTATGCATGTCTCCGAACTGGCTGCGGTGGCATTCGTCGAAAATGAACACTATGTGCTTGCCGTAGACCTCATGTGTGCGGTTTCTGGAGATAAATACCGACAGTTTCTGAATGGTGGTGATGATGATATGTGCCTGCGGGTCTTCTAACTGACGTTTCAGTATGACCGTGCTGGTGTTGCTGTTGGCCGCACCTTTCTCGAAACGGTCATATTCCTTCATGGTCTGGTAGTCCAAATCCTTGCGGTCCACAACAAACAGTACCTTGTCAATGCCATCCATGCGGCTTGCCAACCGTGCCGTCTTGAACGAAGTGAGTGTCTTGCCGCTGCCGGTGGTGTGCCACACATATCCGCCACCGTCTATTGTTCCATATTTCCTGTAGTTGGTCGAGATGCGTATCTTCTGCAGAATGCTTTCCGTGGCGGCTATCTGGTAAGGGCGCATCACGAGCAGAAGTTTTTCCGAAGTCAGCACACAGTATTTCGTCAATATGCTGAGCAACGTATGCTTGGCGAAGAAAGTGGCGGTGAAATCCACGAGGTCGGCTATCACCTTGTTCTCCCTTGTGGACCAGAAGCTTGTAAACTCAAAGCTGTTGCTGGTCTGTTGCCTGCCTTGCTTGTGGCTTCGCCTGACGGCTTCGGCTATGTGCGAAGCGCGGGTGGTGTTGCTGTAGTATTTCGTCTGAGTGCCGTTGCTGATGACGAACAGCTGCACATACTCGAACAGTCCGCTGCCCGCCCAAAAACTCTCGCGGCTGTAGCGGTTTATCTGGTTGAACGCTTCCTTGATGTCCACTCCCCGGCGTTTCAGCTCCACGTGGACAAGCGGCAGACCGTTCACTAATATCGTCACGTCATAGCGGTTTTCCCTTACGCCGCTCTCCGTGGTATATTGGTTTATTACCTGCAGGGAGTTGTTGTGGATATTGTCTTTATCTATCAGGTATATGTTCTTTATCGTACCGTCATCGCGTGTCAAGAGTTGGATATAATCCTCCTGTACAATGGCTGTCTTTTCCACAATGCCGTAATTGCGGTTGGATATCTTGTCGGCAAAGAACGACTGCCATTCCTTGTCGGTGAACTTACAGTCATTCAACCGTTCAAGCTGACGGCGAAGATTGTCGGTGAGTTCCGTTTCCGTCTTGAAAAGCAGATATTCATAGCCCTGCTTTGCCAGCTGGGTGATGAAGTCCCGCTCCATCTCCGCTTCGCTCTGGTATTGCGTGGATTTCCGGTAAATCGGTTCATAGTCCGATACCACTGTGCTTTGCGGATTCTCCGCCACCATCTTGTACTGTTCTGGCATATTCGTTATGCTGCTCGTTTAAAGGTCAATAGTTTGTTCCGATAGTACTCGTATTGCTCCTGCACAGCGGCTATTTCCGCCGGAAGACCTTGCGAGAGGTCATTCACCAATGTCTCGAATTTGTCGAGGATGGAGGCAATGCGTTGCTGCTCGGAAAGGGGAGGGATGGGAATTGACAGCTTTTTTATATCGCTTGCAGTAATTAGAGGTTGTCCACCTCCTTTTGTAAACCTGTTTAGATTAAGATTAATAAGGATATGGAACATAAACTTGAGGCTTATCCATTGTTGTGGGTTTATGATAAGAGTATTATCAGACACATCATGCTTACCGGTAGCGATATGAATATATCCAGCATTTGCACCAACTCGAGCAACTAAAATTTGTGTTTCACTGTAAGCATAATTATCACTAAACGCAATTATGCCTGTAGAACCATATACGGGGAAAGTTCCTATATTACTCTTGCTCTTATTCTTTCCTGATTTTATTTCACATACTTCACTCATTTTCATCCAAATTACATTTAGTCTCTTCCTCCCCCCCCCCGGTCGGTTTGTCGAAGGTCAGCAACTTGTTCCGATAATACTCATACTGATCCTTCCTCGCTTGCAGCTCCGCTTGCAGCGAAGCTGCAAGTTCGGTGAAATGGTCGAGGATATGTGCAATTCGAGTTTGTATTTCTAATGGAGGTACTGGTATTTCAATCTTCAATAAGCGTTTTTTTGACACATTAAAACGGGTAACACCATTAGCTGTCTTTTGGAGTGCTTTTCTAATTGAATCACTTCTAAACAGATGCTTCAAAAAATTTACATCGAATCTTTCTATATTATTTAATCTCAATCCAAAACAAAAAGAATTTAGATAAACTGCTTCTTCAACTTTTTGAGTAACAATAGAAGACATTCCACATTCTTCCGGGGTCTCGGAAGAGCCTGTGAATAAAATGTCACCATATTGAATTGTATTTTGGTCTTCTCCTTCAGAAATACGTACTTTCTCTTCAATATTAAGATTTAACGCAGGATTTGAATATACATTCATATATGAGACAAATTTTGCGTTACCTTCTTTGAAATCTTCCTTATTTTTACCCGTAAGTCCTCCAAAAAGAGACCCTACTTCTTCAAGTTTTTTATACTCCACCCCGTCCGGGCAAAGCTCCTGCAGCATCTGTTCTATCCTGTTCATTGTTCATCCTCCCCCGGAACTTTATTTGCGATTGACTTTTTCACACGCTTGACTGTATGTTTTATTTTCCCGATAAAGAAATTCAGCTCCAATGTAGATTCTGTTTCCGAAGTTTCCAAATCCGGCATCACGATATCTGACAGTACTTTACCAAAGTGCTGCATTTTTGTCATTTGTTTTTCGGAATCGGTTTCCTTATGCAAGTCAAGCAATTCCCTTTTCAAACTTCGGACTTGCGTGAATGTTTCAATAATGGCGAATGTTACATTCAATGCGCTCTTGCTTTTCAAGATTGTAGCCAACATATACAGACCTTTTTCCGTAAAGACTTTCGGAAGTGCCCTGCTTTTGGAAGAGATTTTTGTGGACGAAAATTTCGACCGCAAAACAGCGGATTCTTCGGAAGACAAGACAAACATATAATCATCCGGGAATTTGTCCGGATTATTTCGTACAGCTTCATTAATCCTCTTTGTCTCAACTCCATAAAGGCTTGCCACATCTGCATCTGCAATTACAGGCAACCCCCTGAATACGACTATACTGTTCCGTACACTTGTCAGCAATTCCGGATCCAATTCTATTGTATGTCTTACTTTATCCATTTCCACTGTCGGGTTCATCTTTTTCATATCTCCTCCTGCTCCAAATCCGCTATAATTCTGTCGATTTCCGCCCGCAATTCGTTCTCGTGAGCCACGATGCGGCGGATGCGTGCGTTCAGTTCCCTGATGTCCGTCTGCGGACGGTTGTCTTCCGCTTCCACATAACTGCTGACAGACAGGTTGTAATCATTTCCGGCAATGGCGGCATTGTCCACAACGGACGAAAAGTGGGGCACAACCTTGCGCTCCTTATACTCGTCTACGATGCGAGCGATGTTATCCGGCGACAGCTTGTTCTTGTTGCCCTCATGAACGAACTCCGACGAAGCGTCTATGAACAATGTCTTGTTCTCCCGTTTGTTTTTCCGCAGCACGATGATGCAAGTGGCGATGGAAACCCCGAAAAACAGGTTTTGAGGCAGCTGGATGACAGTATCCACATAGTTGTTGTCTACAAGGTACTTGCGTATCTTCTGTTCCGCTCCGCCACGATAGAGCACACCCGGGAACTCGACTATCGCCGCCGTGCCGTCGGTTGACAGCCATGAAAGCATGTGCATGGTGAAAGCAAGATCTGACTTGGTCTTGGGTGCCAGTACTCCGGCAGGGGCAAACCGGGGGTCGTTAATCAGTGTCGGGTTGGCATCTCCCTCCCATTTCGTGCTGTACGGAGGATTGCTGACGATGGCATCGAAAGGCTCGTCGTCCCAGTGATAAGGTGCTGTCAGCGTATCACCGCAATGGATGTCGAACTTGTTGAAATTTATGTCGTGCAGGAACATGTTGATGCGGCAATGGTTGTATGTGGTGATGTTGATTTCCTGCCCGAAGAAACCCACACGGACATTATCCTTACCGAGCAGTTTGGCGAACTGCAGCAGCAGGGAACCCGAACCGCAGGCCGGGTCGTACACCTTGCGCACCTCCGTCTTGCCCACTGTGACAATCCTGGCCAGCAGGTTGCTGACTTCCTGCGGAGTGAAGAACTCTCCGCCCGATTTCCCTGCATTACTGGCGTACATCGTCATCAGGAACTCGTATGCATCTCCGAACACGTCAATCCGGTTGTCGGCATAGTCGCCTTTCAGGTCGAGCGTGCCTATCTTGTCCAGTATCTTGCAGAGTGTCTCGTTACGCTTTGCCACCGTTGCGCCCAATTTGTTGCTGTTCACGTCGATATCATCGAACAGCCCTTTCAGGTCATCCTCACTCCCCGTACCTTTGGCTGATGATTCGATGTCAATGAACACCTGCTGCAGGGTTTCATTCAGGTTGGCATCAGTCTTTGCACGCTTCCTTACATTGCAGAACAGTCCGGAAGGGAGTATGAAGAAACCTTTCTCCTCCACAATCTGCTTCCTTGCACTTTCCGCTTCCTCGTCAGAAAAGGAGGCATAGTCGAAACCTTCATATCCGGCGGCCCGTTGAAGGCCGTTAATGTAGTTGGTTATGTTCTCCGAAATGAAGCGGTAAAACAGCATACCGAGCACGTATTGTTTGAAATCCCATCCGTCCACACTATTGCGCAAATCCTCCGCCACAGCCCATATCGTCTTGTGCAGCTCCTGCCGCTGCTGGCCACTTGTTGACATACACTAACGTTTGATAAATAATGGTAAAGATAAATAATTTTCCCGTCAGTCCTACGAATTGTTTCAAAGCAGTTTCTTATCTTTGCAGTCCAAGATATCGGCCGATGAAAACAGCTGTCGTCATACTGAACTGGAATACAAAGGGATTTCTCGAGAAGTTCCTCCCGCCCCTGCTTGCGTCCGCAGGTCCGGACGAGACCGTGGTGGTGGCCGACAATGCCTCGTCGGACGGCTCGGTGGAACTGCTTAAAAACAGGTTTCCAGATGTAAGCGCGATGTTCTTCAGCAGGAACAGGGGCTACACGGGAGGATACAACAGGGCTCTGATGCAGCTCAAGGCTGAATACTATGTCCTGCTCAACTCCGACATCGAAGTCACTGAACACTGGCTGGAACCGTTGACGGAATGGATGGATACGCATCCCGAATGCGGCATCTGCGCCCCGAAACTGCATTCCTGGGCTGACCGGGACATGTTCGAATATGCAGGCGCAGCCGGAGGCTATATGGACAGGTTCGGCTACCCGTACTGCCGGGGAAGGGTGCTTAAGACAGTGGAAAAGGATGAAGGACAGTATGATACGCCGGAAAACGTATTCTGGGTCAGCGGCGCCTGCCTGATGATAAGGGCGGAACTGTTCCACCGGTTGGGAGGACTTGACGACCGCTTCTTCGCACACATGGAAGAAATCGACCTGTGCTGGAGAGCGCAGCTCGAAGGCTTCAGGGTCGCGGTGGTCCCCGCTTCGACCGTCTACCACGTAGGAGGCGGCAGCCTGCCCAACAATTCTCCGAAAAAGCTGTATCTTAACTACCGGAACAACATCCTGATGCTCCGGAAAAACCTCGGCAAGACACTGGCTCTGAATGCTCTGAAAAGCGGGAAAGACATCAGGACAAGCGCCCTGGAAGGGGCGAAGAAGGCTTCAAGGCTCATTTTCATCAGAATGCTGATGGACGGGGCTTCGGCTGCAGTGTATTTCATCACATTCAGATGGAGCTACCTGAAAGCGGTATGGACAGCCCACAGGGACGCGAAAAAGTTACGCATCAGGACGACCGCCCGGGATATTTCACTATATTTGGAACGCTTCGGAAATGTCGGACAGGTATACGGGATGTCGGACCGCTGGATCATCCCCCGCGCCCTGTTCCGCCGCAAGAAAAAAGGATATACCGTCTGACGCAGAAATCGCACAAAAGAAAACAAAAATATTTTTTGAATTTATTTTGCGTGAGTTCAAGGAAGACAAACGACGAATACCGGAGTTTACTGATGTAAATGAGGATATGAGGACGTGCCGTCTGACGCAGAAATCGCGCAAAAGAAAACAAAAAAAAACGTATGAAGATAATAATAGCAGGCGCCGGCGACGTCGGCACACACCTCGCCAAAATGCTCGGCAACAACTCGAACAGCATCACTGTCATCGACGAGAAGAAGGAAAGGCTGACTGCACTGTCGGAATATTCTGAAATCATTACCGTGGAAGGCAGTCCTTCATCGATTGCGGTGCTGAAGGAAGCGGGTGCCGAGGATGCCGACCTGTTCATCGCGGTAAGCCCGAACGACTCGCAGGAAGTGAACATAGTCAGCGCCATTCTGGCCAAACAGTTGGGAGCCAGGAAGGTCACATCGAGGGTGGACAACGAGGAATACCTGTCTTACGAGAACAAGGTGCTGTTCACACAGATGGGCATAGACCTGATGTTCTATCCGGAAAAAATCGCGGCCGCGGAAATCATCGAACTGCTGAAGAGAACCGCCTCTACGGAATCCATCGACTTCGCCCGGGGAAAACTGCAGATGGCTGTCTTCAAGTTGGAGGAAGACTCGCCGATAATCGATATGAAAGTGCTGGAATTCGCCAACGCGCTCCCGTCCGAAACCCTGAAATTCAGGGTAGTGGCCATTTCCAGAAACAACGAGACGATAATCCCGAAAGTCGACACCCGCTTCAAATACCATGACCTGGTTTTCATAATAGCAAAAAGGGAGGGAATGCCCGAACTGATGAAATTCATCGGCAAGAGCAATATCGAAGTGAACAAGCTGATGATTCTCGGCGGAGGCCCTATCGGGGAAATGGTCGCCAAACAGCTCAGCAAGCAGATAGACAGCATCAAAATCATCGAGATGAAAAAAGAGCGGTGCATCGAGCTGTCCGAATCCCTGCCCGACAATGTGATGGTAGTCAACGGAGACGGAAGGAATTCCGATACTCTGGCGGAAGAATCGGTAAAGGACTACGATGCTTTCGTGGCAGTAACCAGCAGTACCGAAACCAATATCCTGACCTGCGCGGCAGCCAAGAAACTCGGAGTCGGCAGGACGATAGCCGAAGTCGAAAACCTCGAATACATAAAGCTGGCTGAAGGCATGGGAGTGGATGCCGTCATCAACAAGAAACTCATCACGGCCGGCCGTATCTTCAAGTTCACCCTCAGCGACAAGGTGCATTTCGTCAAGTATATGAGCGGGACGAACGCAGAAATACTGGAATTCGTGGTGGCTCCGGGCAGCTGGATTACAAAGGGCAAGCTGAAAGACCTCAGTTTCCCCCAGAACGCTATCATAGGAGGCATCATCAGGGGCAACGAATCCTTTATTGCCGTAGGCGACTCCGAAATCGAAGCCTATGACAGGGTGGCGGTATTCGCACTTCCAGAAGTTGTCAAGGACGTCGACAAATTTTTCAGATAGGTTATGCCGAGTTATCTGCAGATAGAAAACATCTCCAAATCATACGGACCGAAAATTCTCTTCGAGAATATCGGTTTCAACATCAATGAAGGCGACAAAATCGCCCTGATTGCCCCGAACGGCACGGGCAAGACATCGCTGCTGAGAATATTGGCCGGAGCGGACAAGTCCGATTCCGGCGGCAAGATAACTTTTCTGAAGAATATCAGAATCGCCTTCCTGGAACAGGAGTATGATTTCGATCCCGAAAAGGACATTTTCTCGCAGATAATGACTCACAGTTCAGGGCTCACTTCCGGGATGGACCAGGACGGGATATGGCAGTATGAGCTTAGGGTCAAACAGTTCCTGTCGAGTTTCAGGCTGCCGGACTTTTCGAAAAAGATGAAGGAACTCTCCGGCGGAGAAATCAAAAGGGTGGCCCTGTCGGAAATGCTGGCTTCCGAGGCCGACTTCTTCATCATGGACGAGCCTACGAACCATCTCGACATCGATGCCATCGAATTTCTCGAAAACCACCTTTCCAGGGCAAGATGCACCCTGCTGATGGTGACCCACGACCGCTACTTCCTGGACAATGTCTGCAACACCGTGATGGAAATGGACCGTGGCGCCGTCTATGTCTACCGGGGCGGGTATCAGAACTATCTGGAAAAACGTTCGGAAAGGATAGCCAACTACAATGCCGAAACGGACAAGGTGCGGAATATCCTGCGCCGTGAACTGGAATGGATGAGAAGCACTCCGCAGGCGCGTACCGGAAAGGCGAAGTACCGCATCGACGCTTTCCATGAACTGAAGGACAGGGCTGCGCAGGTCCGTACTGAAAAGACCGTCTCGCTGGCGGATGTCCAGGGTTCCGCAAGGCTCGGGAACAAAATCATAGACTGCAGGGATGTCTCGTTCTTTTACGGGGACAAATGCTATCTTGACCACTTCTCCTATAATTTCCAGCGTTATGAAAAAGTCGGGATCGTGGGCAGGAACGGAGTCGGTAAAAGTACATTCATAAACCTGCTGACAGGCAATTTCACTCCTGAGATGGTCTGTACGGACGCTTCGGAATATGCCGCCAGGGGCAAGGATGATTCCCGAGGACTCCTTACCGGCGTAATCGAACGCGGCGATTCCCTGAAAATCGGCTACTACAGGCAAAGCGGTATGGAATTCAACCCGGACGATACCGTCCTCGATATCGTAAATGACACTTACCTGCTGAACCGCTTCCTTTTCCCTCACGATATGCTGAACAACAAGGTAGGGACTCTG
>CALVBH010000015.1 GCA_944325765.1 uncultured Bacteroidales bacterium | reverse complement strand
GAAACATATCGACCCGCGTCTCCTCACTCGGCAGCAGGATATCCTGACTGCTCTTGTGAACGGTAATGAGTGAACCGGTCTCGATATAGTCGTATCGACGGTCTTTAACCAAATGTTTGATAGCCTGGCGAGCCAAAGGAGCTTTTTGTATCTCATCGAATATGATTACAGACTTGCGTTCAATTAACTGCACACGATAGATAAGTTGCAGCCGAAGAAATATATAGTTCAGGTCAGATATGTCATTAAAAAGTTCCCGTACTTCTACCGGTGCAATGGCAAAGTCGATGAGAATATAGGACTCATACTCATTACGGGCAAACTCTTCTGCAAGCGTAGACTTCCCGATTCGTCTTGCTCCCTGTATAAGAATTGCGGATTCTCCATTCCGCTCCTTCTTCCATTTGAGCAATCGGTCGTACATCTTGCGCTTGAATAATATTGCATTTCTCTCCATGGTCGTTGATATATAGCGCAAACATAGTGTTTATGTCGGTATCCGCCAAAAGTTTTGCACCCATTTTGTCAATTTGCGCCGAATATTTATGCTCATTTTGTCAAATTCCGCCGTTTTTTAACTTTAACTTAAAAATGTTTATAGGAAAATCACGATTTTACATAAAAAACATTCTTGAACCGGAATCGGAAAACGGCTTACATTTTAAATATTTTATATGCCAAATCTTGAAAAACACAAAGAAATATCCGATAAATATTTAACAATCGACACACAAAGGGCAAAAGACGCGTTTGTCTCATTGATTTTTTCTTTATAGTTTTGCGCACGAAATCAATCATTGAGTGCTATCTGCACATAAAAACGTCCGTTTTTGGAAGCGGTACGAAAAATAATTTCGGAAATTTTAAACAGCGACTGAATTTCTTCCTAATTTTGCAAGATTGTAATTGGCCCGTCGCGAACGGGATACATTAGAATTTTCTGATTTTGCATACAATGAAAAAATTCCAGACGAAAGACTCGAAATATGCGGTAGTGACAGGCGCCAGCACAGGATTGGGCAGATGCATAGCCATAGAGTTGGCCAAACGGAAAATAAACACCATCCTGACTGCACTGCCAGGAGAAAATCTCGAAGAAACCAGCAGGATCTGCAGAAGTTTCGGTACCGAAAGCGAGTTTTTCGAATTCGATATGACCGACAAGACCGCTCTGGTAGAATTTGCCGGGAAAGTGAACGGAAAGTACGATGTGTACATACTCGTGAACAATGCAGGTACAGGCGGAAGCAGACGCTTCGACGAAGTGCCGATCAATTACATAGACACCATCATCCAGCTCAATGTGGCCGCCACTGCCATTCTGACGCATGAATTCCTGCCCAATCTCAGGAAAAACGCACGCTCCTGCATCCTGAACATCTGCTCGATGGCAGGCCAGATCCCTACCGGCTACAAGACCGTATATCCGGCCTCAAAAGCCTTCATAAAACATTTTTCACTGGGAATGAGGGCCGAATTCAAACCTTTCGGGGTTTCCGTCAGCTACTCGGTCATCGGGCCAATGCTTACCAAACCGGAAATTATCGAAAGGATAAACCGTCAGGGACTTATAGGCAAATCGCTGGCCCTGACACCTGAGAAAGTGGCTGGAATCAGCGTAAAAGGGATGCTCCGCGGCAGACGCACCATCGTGCCCGGCAAGCTGAACCATCTTTCGTATCTGCTCCTGAAACCGATTCCTGAACATATCCGGGGGATACTGATGTCCCGGTCGGTAAGAAAAAACGAACTGTAGATCCTCAAAAGCCATCTATATCACACGAAAACGAAAAACGATATGACACCGAATAAGACAGTACTCGTGACAGGCGCAAACGGAATGCTTGCCACAAACATCATAGAGAAACTGGCGCAGGCCGGATACAAGGTAATCGGAACCGTCAGGAAAGGGAAAAAATACGGCGGAGAAGTTTATGAAAACATCACGACGGTCGAGGCGGACTACAAGGATCCTTCCGCGATGGATTCCCTGATGGCCGGCTGCGACACAGTTTTTCACGTGGCGGCGATGACATCCCAGTCCGAGAAAAACTACGAAGTGTTCAGGAAAGTCAACGTCGAGGCGACAAGGATGCTTCTCGAAACGGCCGTAAAGAACGGCACCGGCACTTTCGTGTATGTCAGCACGGCCAACGCCATAGGCTTCGGCGCCGCGGAGGACCGTCCGATGTGCTATCCTTTCTCCGAATCCCTGTATGCCAGAAGCAAGAAAGAGGCGGAAGACATAGTGAAGACTTACTCCGGCAAACTGAGGACTGTCATAGTCAACCCGACTTTCATGATAGGTAAATACGGCACGAAAAAAGGGTCGAACCGCGTCTTCGATATGGTCCGCAATTCGCCCCTTATCTTCTGTCCCAAGGGAGGCAAGAATGTCATCGACGTGGAAGAGGCCGCCCGCGGAATGGTGCTCGCGATGGAAAAGGCAAAGACAGGCTCGCAATACCTGATTTGCGGAGAGAACTTCAGCTACAAGGAAATGTTCCGGAAAATCGCCGCACATTACGGGGTAAAAAGACTGTATGTCACGGTTCCGAACTGGCTTCTGAAAACCGCCGGACACGCCGGAGACTTTCTGGCAAAATGCGGAATCCCGTCCGAGGTATCTTCCACCAACATGGATATCCTGATGATCGACAACTTCTACTTCACAGACAAGGCCGGACGCGAAATCGGCTTCGAGCCTAAAGGGCTTTTCGAGTAAACCCGGCTTCGATACTGCAACGGATCTGCAAAAAATTTTCAATATTTTGTCGAATAATTGACAGTATGACTGTCAGACAGATTTCTCCACGGCCCAGACGAAAGCGCGGAGACCGAGTTCGGGGGTGGATTCGTCCTTGGAGCGGATTCCGGACAGCAGGGCATCGGCCTTGGCATCGGGGACGAAGGCGAGGATGGCGTTGTTCATCGTGGGCCAGGCGTGGTTTCCGATATGCGGCTCTCCGTCGGTCGAACCGCGTCCGGAAATGTCCTCCCACATAGTGTAGCCGCGACATCCGTTCTCCTCGAGGAGTTCCACCAATTCCATATAGTATGCCTGGTTGTAGGCGATGAATATTGCTTTCATTATATTTTCATTAATTTTATAGAACCTTCGACTGCGTTCAGGATGACAAAGAGAAGTTCAGGCCTGTACCGATTTCCCGGCCTTCCTCTTTTCCTGCATGGTGGCGAACGAGCAGTAGATTACCGGAATCAGCACGAGCGTCACAAGCGTCGAAACCGTCAGACCCCAGCAGACCGTCATACCGAGAGAACGCCACATCTCCGAGCCTTCGCCCTGCCCCACGGCCAAAGGCACCATACCGAGCACCGTAGTCAGAGTAGTCATCAGGATAGGACGCAGACGGGACTTTCCTGCAGTCACCACGGCATCCGCTATGCCTACTCCCCTTTCACGGAGCAATATGGTATAGTCAATCAGTACGATACCGTTCTTCACCACGATACCCATAAGGATGATGACACCTATCATAGCCATGATTCCGAGCGGAGTCCCTGTCACAGTCAGCCCGAGAATCACTCCGGTCAGCGCAAACGGGATAGAGAACATGATGACGAACGGACTCATAAAGGACTCGAACTGCGAAGCCATCACTATATAGACGAGAATCACTATCAGAATCAGAAGAGTGAACAGATCCGAGAAGGTATCCTGCTGGTCTTCCAGGTCTCCGGCTATCTCCACACTGAGTTCGGAAGGAATCTCCGTGGCTGAGATGACCTTCTGCGTAGATGCCACCACATCGCTCAACGCATATCCGTCCCCCACGACACCCGATACGGTAATCACCCTCTCGCGGTTCTTCCTCTCGATATTCGGAGGAGTCTGCGTCTCCACTACCGTACCGAGATCCTTGATTCTGATGCCCTGTCCTGCAGGGTTGTAAATGAGGATATTTTCCATATCCTCGATGTCGGCCCTGAACTCGGGAGCATACCTGACCCTGATGCTGTATTCCTCCCCGTCCTCACGGTAATACGACTGGATGGAACCGTTTATGCAGGCATTCAGATATGAGGCCGCAGTAGTGCTGTTCAGACCGTTCACAGCCAGTTTGGTCCTGTCGAAATCGACCTGATATTCAGGCGTATATTCATCCCTGCTTATGGAAATCTCCGAACAGTTCCCAACTTCCCTCATACCTTCGGCAATGTCTCTGGCCACGCGGTCAGTGGTGTTGAAATCATAGCCGTAAATCTCGACTTCGACCTTGCTCGCGCCTCCAAGGCCCATCTGCCCCTCTGTCACCTCGAACTTCTTGATTTCAGGATACTCGTTCAGGTCGGACCTGATGATGGACGAAATGTCCCAGCAGGATCTCTCCCTGTCTTCCATACTGCCCAGGTCCATACTGAAGGATATGATATGGGTGCCCGTATTCTGCATCGAACCCCAGGCATTGTCCGTATCGGCCTGACCGAGAGAATAGCTGCAGACGCGGATTTCCGGGATTTCAGAGCGGAAACGCTCGTGAAGCATTGCGGCGAAGTCACGGGTGACGGACTGAGCCGTACCTACAGGCAATTCTATGGTGATGGATATCCTTCCGGAGTCGGATTTCGGGAAATATTCGGACTTGATTTTCGGGCCCAGGCCGACCAATGTCCCGAAAAATATCAGCATGGCTATGCAGACCACGGCAGTCCTGTGATGTACGGACCAGTAAATGATGTTTCCGTAAACCTTTGTCAGCCAGGCGATGAACCTGTTTATACCACCGAAAATGAACTGATGGAACCTGTTCGTCTTCGGTTTGTACACAAGCATCCTGGAACACATCATCGGCACCAAGGTAAGAGCTCCGACCGTGGACACTATCATGATGATGCTGACTATCCAGCCGAGCTGGCGGAACATGATGCCGGCCATTCCCTGTATCATCGTCAGCGGCAGGAATACCGCAAGCATTGTCAGAGTGGAAGCCACCACCGAGATACCGACCTCCTGTGTGGCATGCACAGCGGCCTCCTTGGGTTTCTCTCCTCTCTCCAGATGGGTGGAAACGTTCTCCAGCACCACTATGGCGTCATCGACCACCATACCTATGGCTATGGACAAGGCCGACATCGAAATCACGTTCAGGGTATTGCCCGTCGCGAAAAGGTAGACGAGCGACGCCAGCAGCGAAATCGGTATGGCCAGGATGATGATGAAGGTCGCCCTCCAGCGCCCGAGAAAGACGTAAACCACGAGCATCACCACGAGGAACGTGATGATTATGGTCTCCTTCAGGCTGTTGATACTGTTTATGATATTGGAAGAACCGTCGATGACGGTAGAGATTTTCACGTCGGACGGCAGGGTCTTCTGGATTTTCGCCAGAGCTTTCTTCACATCCTTGATTACATTCACGGTATTCGCGCCGGTCTGCTTCTGGATGATGATCTGCGCTCCCTGGACACCGTCCGTATAGGCTTCCTGCGAACGTTCCTCCGTACCGTCCACGACCCTCGCCACGTCTTTCAGATAGACTGCATTCCCGCCGCTGTAACCGACGACTACATCCAGCATCTCCTCCGCACTCTCGAACTCTTTCTCCACCCTGACAGAGTAGGTGTCCGTACCGATATCGATGTTTCCGCTCGGCACATTCCGGTTCTCAGCCGCCAGAACGGAAGAAATCGTGGAAACGGAAAGGTTGTACGCCTCCAATTTGTTAGGGTCGCAGAACACCTGGATTTCACGCGGCGGAGCACCTGTCACGGAAACGGTACCCACACCCGAAACTCTGGCCAATGGCGTAGTCACCTTGTCATCCAGGATTTTTTCCAGCGCCGGCAGGCTTTCCCTGGCCGTGGCAGACATAATCATTATCGGCATATCGTCTGCACTGAACTTGAAAATCACCGGCACGGAAGCCCCGTCCGGCAGTTCCGAATTCACCAGGTCCAGTTTGTCCCGGACATCGTTGGTCGCGACATCTATGTCTATCCCGTACTCGAATTCCAGCATTATCAGGGAAATGTTCTCCTTCGAGGTGGAGGTGATATCCTTCAGGTCGCTGACACCGTTGAGGGCGTTTTCCAGAACCTTGGACAGATTGGTCTCGATATCTTCAGCACTTACACCCGGATAGGCCGACATCACCATGATGACATTGGCGTCGAATTCCGGCAGCTGGTTTATGGATATGTTCAGCCAGGAATAAATTCCCAGTATGGCACAGGTGGCGAAGACCAGAGCCGTCGTCACCGGATTGTTGACCGCTTTTCTGTAGATGCTCATGTTCCCGTTCCTACTCCTTCACAGATACCTTGATGCCGGACTTGAGCCGTATCTGGCCTTCCGTTACGATTTTATCTCCGTCAGCGATACCGGAAAGCACCTCATAGCGCGAATCCATCCTCACGCCGAGCGTCACTTTCCTGTATGTTACAGTCCCGTCTTCATTCAGCACATAGACGAATCTCTCCCCTGACCCTGTCTGTTTGACGATGGCGGCATCCGGCACGACCACGCTCCTGTTCACGTCGAAAAGCACACGCACGCGGGCGAACATCCCCGGTCTGAGTACCCTGTCCCTGTTCGGGACAATGATTTCGACCATAAACGTATGCGTCGCAGGATCTATGGTAGGATAAATCCTGCTGATTTCTCCCCTGAAAGTTTTCCCGGGGAAAGCATCCACCGAAAGTTCGACCTTGTCTCCCTTGTGCACTTTCGTATAGTCGACCTCGGATATGCCGACCAGCAGTTTCACGGGCACTATCTGTTCCAGGACGTAAATCGGCTGTCCCAGGGCGTACATATCGCCCCTGTCGTAATTCCTCGCCGAAATTACACCGTCCACAGGACTTGTCAGCACTGTATTCTCCAGCAGATTCTCATAGCTGCTCCTGGAAACGTTGTAGGACAGCTCCATGGCATCGAGATCCGACTTGGACAGGCCTCCGGCTTCATACAGGCCGGAAAGGCGTGAAAATTCCGTGGAATCATTCAGCATCTTCAGTTTCGCCTGCATCAGATTCACGCCGTCCATCTCCGCCAGCACCTGCCCGGCACTGACATAGTCGCCGATTTCCACATTTATTTCGGTTATCCTCCCCGCCGACTGCGGGGCAATGTTGTTTTTCACGAATGCCTGTACCGTGGAAGTATAAACGCCGTACTGCGGCACATCCTCAGCGAATACCTGCTGCACCGTCACCGCAGGAATCTCTTCGGCAACATCCGTCCCGGCGGTTCCGTCTGTACTGCCGCTTCCGCAGGAAACAGCCGCCATCACAGCCGCGAAGAGCGGTGCAACCGCACGTAACTGCTGGAATACAATCGACTTCATAAAATATATCATCAATTAACGTTTTCTGTAAAATCCATTCCGAGGACCTGCTCCAGCTGGGCCTTGGCCGTCAGGAAGTTGTAGACTGTCTGTGAGACACCGAGTCTTGCCTGGGTCAGAGCCAGCTGGGCGTCATTGAGTTCTATCAATGTATTGCGTCCTACCTGATATGTCTTTTCGGCGATGTCATAGCCTTTCCGGGCGGATGCCTCCGCCTCTTTGGCCGCATAATAGCTCTTTATATTGGTTTCCATCGTCGTAAGGTTCTGGCGTATGCTTATTCTCAGATTCCTTTCAGTATCGGCCGTCTGGAGCTGCAGTTGTTCGTACTGGGCCATAGTCTGGCGGACGTCATTGTATCGTTTCCCGCCGGAGAATATGGGAATGGCAAGACTTATTCCGACGTACGAATAAGGGGTCCAACGGTATTCGCTGAACTTGAAATCGTTGGTCATGGCATTGAGACTGAATGAAAAAGCCGCCGAAAGCGTCGGGATATACGCATATTTCCGAAGCTTTATCGACTCGGCCAGCTGCTCCGCCTGAATGGCCAGCTGTCTCATCGTGGTGTTATGGTCGAGCGAAACGGAATCGGTCAGGCCTATGTCGTAACTCATATCCTGCGAATAGTCGAGAAGGGTACCTGTCACATCGATATTTTCATCCAAATCCACCCCGAGGACGGCTTTCAGCTGCCAGAGAGCCAGAATAACGGAACTTTCGGCGTTGTAAACGTCCGGTACGGCAGCTGCGACATTGGTTTTCGACCTTATCAGATCGAACTCGCTGGCTTTCTGGGCATTGTACTTTTTCTCCGTCTCCTCGTAATTCTTCAGCGCGTTTTCGTACACTTCACGGTATACGTCGAAGGCTTCCTTTGCCAGAAGCACTGAATAATACGCGTTCTTGACAGAAGTAACCATATCCAGTCTTGATGAGCGGGCCTTCTCCACGGCCAGTTCCACGTCCAGTCCCGAGATTCTGATGCTCTTCCAGAGCTGGGCGTTGACTATCGGCATGGACGCCTGAAGGCCTGCGGCCCAAGTATTCCATCTTCCCACTTCGAGACCTCCGTCCAGACCCGAAGCCGCTGTCTCCGAGGAACCGGTTCCTCCTGAAGAACCGCCGTCAGCCCCGCCGGATGTCCCTCCGGAAGAGCCTCCTCCCATCATACCGGACATCGCGTCCATATCTATGTCCATGTACATAACCTGCTTCTTGATAGTCCTCTGATAGGTTCCCGATATGTCTATCTGGGGGAAAAGCGAAGAATAAGTCCCTTTTTTCGCATACCCGGTCCTCTCTATTTCCTTGTCTGCGATTTTCACTGAAGCGTTTTCGCTCAGCGCTATCTCCAGCGCCTCTTCCAGGGTAATATATACCGTAGTTTCCGCTGAATCGGCCTGCAACGGGAGAACGGCCGACGCCGAATCGGCCGCCACGTCCCGCATGTCTGTCCTGTACTGCGCGAAACAGTCTGATGCCAGAAAGAAAACCGTTGCCGGCACTATGATGAGAAATCTGTTCAGTTTCATTTGATTTACAATAATATTGGCGCGAAGCGCGAAATGATTCCGTTCCCGGCGCCGGGCTATTTCAGACTTTTTGCGTAATGGGTCGGCTGCGGTTTCGGCTTCTGAGGATGTACGATGTACGCCGGTTTCCCCCATTTGAGACTGTAAATCAGGATACCGGCTCCCAGAAGTATGAACGGAATGCTGAGCAGCTGTCCCATATTCAGCACCATGGTTTCCTCGAATCCGACCTGCGGCTCCTTTATGAATTCTATCAGGAAGCGCATTCCGAAAAGGACGATGAAGAAGATGCCGATGATGGTGCCGCGTTTCAGTCTGGCGAGACGGTATCTGTACATAAACAGGAGGATAAAGCCCAGAATGGTGTAGCTGAGGGCTTCGTAAAGCTGCGTCGGATGCTTCGGTTCGGTTTCACCCCTGAGTTCGAAGACAAAGCCCCACGGAAGTGAGGTCACGTCACCGTAAATCTCGGAATTGAAAAGGTTTCCGAGTCTGATGAGGGCTCCGGCGAAACATACCGCTATGCAGAGCCTGTCCAAAAGCCACAAAAGGTCGAAGTCGTATTTTCTCCCGTAATGACGGGCATACCACCACATGGCGAAGAGCAGGGCGATGGTGCCGCCATGACTGGCCAGACCGCCTTTCCAGGGCATAAATATCTCCCAGAACCCCTGCCAGCTGCCGAAATAGTAGTCAGGCTGGTAGAATATGCAGTGTCCGAGACGGGCTCCGACTATGGTTCCTATGAGAAGTGTATAGAGGAGCGGGTCGAGGAGCTTCAGAGGAAGGTTTTCCCTCTTGAAGAACCATTTGAAAATGAACCAGCCCAAGACGAAGCCGGAAACGAACAGAAGTGAATACCACCTGATCGAAAAGGACCCGATATGAAAGAGTTCCGGGTTTACATGCCAGTATATTGAAAGAATATCCATCATGATTTTTCAGATATGAATTGGCAAAGGTATAATTTTTTTACTTTATTATCCCCCGTTAGCCGAATTTTCAGTATCTTCGAATTTTTGGTGGAAATTCCAGATGCCGTTTTAACGGTTTCTTAAAGACATCCGATTATGTTTGAAAAGGAAATATACGCAGACAGGCGCAGAAGGCTGCTCGCCATTATGAAGGATTCAGCCTCCGAGGGAAAACGCGGAATCGCCGTTTTCCCCGGCAATGCCGATGCTCCGCAGAATTATCGCGGAAACGACTACAAGTTCAGGCAGGAAAGTTCGTTCCTGTATTTCTGGGGCATAGACGAGCCCCGGTTTGCCGCCATACTGGATTTGGACAGCGGGGAGGAAATGCTTTACGGGGACGATGTCGATATAGATGACATCATCTGGATGGGTCCACAGCCTTCGGTGGCATCTAAGGGAGAGTCCGTCGGAGTTTCCGCCACGGCGCCGTACAACGCCTTCGCTGAAGCCGTGCGCAAGGCCGCCGCTTCGGGTCGGCCGGTACATTTTCTTCCGACATCCAGATACTACAACACGATGCTTCTGTCCGTACTGCTCGGCTGCCCTGCGGAAAACGTTCGCAAGACAGCCGACGTATATACGTCCGGAGAAATCTGCGCCTCACTCGGACTGACGAAGGCTGTCATCTCCCTGAGGCTCATAAAGGAAGCCTGCGAAATAGAGGAAATAGACAAGGCCTGCGAAATCGGATATCTGATGCACACGGCAGCACGGAAGGCCTGCAGGCCGGGAGTAAAGGAACAGGACATAGTCGGAATCATGGAGGGCGTGACCATCTCGAAAGGCTGGGGAGTCTCGTTCACCACGATATTGTCCCAGAACGGAGAGACCCTGCACAACCACTCGCATCATCAGACCATTACCCCCGGAAGGATGCTTCTCATAGATGCAGGGGCCGAGAGCAACACCCACTATGCATCCGATTTCACGAGGACCCTGCCGTGCAGCGGAAAATTCACTCCGAAGCAGAAGGACATATATAATATAGTGGAAGAATGCAACGAACTTGCATACCGGCTGGCCGCTCCGGGAATTCCGTACAGGGAAGTCCACCTCGCCGTAGCCGCCAGGATGCTGGACGGACTGAAAGGCCTGGGTTTAGTCAGCGGGCATATCGACGATATGGTGAACGAAGGCATAGCAGGGCTGTTCATGCCTCACGGGCTGGGTCATAATATGGGCATCGATGTCCACGATATGGAAGACCTCGGCGAAAATCTTGTCGGCTACGATGATGACCAGACCCGCGCTTCACAGCTCGGACTCGGCTCCCTCAGGATGGCACGGCGGTTGAAACCCGGGCATGTCATCACGGACGAACCGGGCATCTATTTCATCCCCGCCCTCATATCCAAATGGAAGGCCGAGGGTACGGACAGAGGTATGGTGAACTATGCGGCTGTGGAGAAATACCTCGACTTCGGAGGCATCAGACTGGAGGATGACCTGCTTGTCACGGAAGACGGATGCCGCAGGCTCGGACCGCACAGGCTGCCGATAAAGGCCGAAGACGTGGAAGCGGCTATGTCATAATGCCATCCTTAGCGGAGCGCAGTGTAGTCGAAGGAACTGTTACCAAACAAACCTCTATGGAAATTGTAATAGGAATCCTGGCAGTTCTTGCCGGAATCATAGGAATATTGGGCAGCATCCTGCCTGCCCTTCCCGGTCCGCCGCTGAGTTGGATCGGTATGCTCCTGCTGTATTTCTGGGGCGGGACGAACGGACGCGGCGAGGAAATGTCGCTGACGATATTGCTGGTGATGCTCGGCGCCACCATACTCGTAAGCGTACTGGACTATCTGATACCGTCCTATCTGACCCGCGCCACGGGCGGTTCGAAAGCTGCCGAGCGGGGAACGTTAATCGGGATGTTCATCGGGATTTTCGTCCTTCCGCCCTGGGGAATGATTATATTCTCTTTCCTCGGCGCTTTCCTCGCAGAAATCATTTTCGAAAAAAAGGAAGGCACCGCTGCCCTTAAATCTGCATTCGGCGCCTTCCTCGGCTTCATAGTCGGCACAGGCATCAAACTCATCGCCTGCGGCGTAATGATGTACTATATCATCGTTTATCTGTAGGTTTCTTATTCTTTCGGGAGGAAACCGCGGGTGATCATGTACTGGGCGATCTGGACGGCATTGGTGGCGGCACCCTTGCGGAGATTGTCGGCCACGCACCACAGATTCAGTCCGTATTTCACGGACGGGTCGCGGCGGATACGTCCTACGAAGACATCGTCCTTGCCCCAGGCGAAAAGCGGCATAGGATAAACGTTGTTTGCAGGGTCATCCTGCAGCACGCAGCCCGGGGTCTCCGCGATAAGCCTGCGCACCTCCTCGAGAGTGAAATCCTTTTCGAATTCGAGGTTGACGGACTCCGAATGACCTCCCTTTACAGGCACGCGCACCGTCGTCGGAGACACCAATATGTTTTCATCCAGGATCTTGTGGGTCTCGTTAACCATCTTCATTTCCTCTTTCGTGTAGCCGTTCTCCAGGAAGGAATCGATATGGGGGAGGATGTTCTCATCGATAGGATAAGGGTATACGGCAGGATATTCGCCCCACTTCCTGCCGGCACGCTCCGCCTCCATCTGGTCGAGAGCCTTGTATCCCGTACCGGTCACTGACTGATAGGTGGAAACCACTATCCTTTTGATGACAAAAGCCTTGTGAAGCGGTGCCAAAGGCATGAGCATCTGTATGGTAGAACAGTTCGGATTCGCTATGATATAGTCATCCGCGGTGATGACATCGCCGTTGATTTCAGGGACGACAAGCTTTTTGGTCGGGTCCATCCTCCAGCAGGAAGAATTGTCCACCACCCGGCAGCCGACAGCCGCGAATTTCGGCGCCAGCTCCTTAGATGCGCCGGCACCGGCAGAAAACAGGGCCAGATCAGGCTTGGCCGCTATGGCATCTTCTGCACTGACTACTGTCCAGTCCTTGCCGCCGAAAGACACTTTGCGGCCTACCGACTTTGCAGAGGCTACGGGGAGAAGTTCCGTTACGGGGAAGCTGCGCTCTGCCAGCACTTCCAACATTCTGGTGCCAACCAAACCAGTGGCTCCTACTACTGCTACTTTCATAATAATCTCTATTTGTTATAAGTTCTTTTTTCGATTCAATATCCCGGTTTTCAAGCCATTACCAGAGACACAGACTGTCCGGATCCCCATGAAAATGTCAGGCCAGCGCATGATCCAGGTCATAAATCAGGTCATCAATGCTTTCAGTACCTACCGACAGCCGGAGAAGGTTCGGGAACACTCCGCAAGCCTCCTGGTCTTCGGGACTCAGCTGCGAATGGGTAGTCGATGCCGGATGTACAATCAGCGACTTGGAATCCCCCACACTGCTCACGTGCAGAATCAGTTCCAGTCTGCCTACCACGGCTGCCGCGGCATCGAAACCGCCCTTTACCCTGAATGTGAGCACGGCACCGAAACCGTTCCTGAGATATTTCTTTGCAAGCGAATGATACGGATTGTCCGGCAGACCGGTATAGCTGACACTCTCCACGGCAGGATGCCGCTGCAGGAATTGTGCTATCGCGAGGGCGTTCGAACAGCATCTTTCGGCTCTGAGGGACAAGGTCTCGAGTCCCTGAAGCATCAGGAATGAATTAAACGGAGACGAAGACGCCCCGATATTCCTCAACCCGTCCACGCGTACCCTGCCGGCGAAAGCCGCATTGCCGAAGACTTCCTTGTACACTAATCCGTGATAACTCTCGGACGGAGCCGCGATAAGAGGGTATTTTTCCGGTGTCCATTCGAAATTCCCTCCGTCGACGACCACGCCGCCGAGAGCCGTTCCATGCCCGCATATCCACTTGGTGGCCGAATGTATGGAGACGTTGGCGCCCCAGTCGAAAGGTCTGAACAGGTAGCCTCCGCAGCCGAAGGTATTGTCGACCATCACGCAGATTCCCTTTTTCCGGGCCATTTCCACTATGGGCTCGAAATCGGGCACATTGAAGGCCGGATTCCCGAGAATTTCGAGGTAAACGGCCTTGGTCCTCTCATCCACAAGCTTTTCCAGATCCTCCACGCTGTCGCTGTCGGCGAAGCGCACTGAGATACCCATATCCCTGAGAGTTATCTCGAACATGGTAAAGGTCCCGCCGTAGAGGTATGGGGATGTGACGATATTGTCACCCGGGCCGCATATATTGATGACGGAAAGGAAAATGGCCGCAGTCCCGGAAGCCGTGGTCACGGCAGCGACACCGCCTTCGAGAGCCGCCATCCTTTTCTCGAAAACATCGTTCGTGGTATTGTTCAGACGCGTATAGATATTGCCGGGCTTTTTCAGGGCAAAAAGGTCGGCGCCGTACTGCATATCCTCGAATATGTATGCCGTAGTCTGATAAATCGGCACGGCAGTAGCCTTGGACACGGGGTCTGTTTCCTGTCCCGCCCTGAGCTGAAGCGTCTCGAATCCGTACTTTCGTTTTTCCATATTTCTTCCGTTTAGTCCAGCAGCTGCTGGATTATATTTCCCAAAGGACCGCTCTCTATGAGAAAGCCGTCATGTCCGAACTTGGAATTTATCTCCACATACATGGCCCCGTCGATATGGGTAGCCATGTACTTCTGTTCCCCGACAGGAAAAAGGCAGTCCGTATTTATCCCGACCACCACAGTGTCCGCCTTTATAGTCTTCAATGCCGCCTCGACCCCGCCTCTGCCGCGCCCTACATTGTGACTGTCGAGCGAGTATGTAAGACAATAATAGGAATATGCATCGAATCTGTCTATCAGTTTCTTGCCCTGATACTGCTGGTACGAGCATACCTTGTCGGCGAACATCTTGTCAGGGTCGGCTTCGGACTGTGTCTCGTTGTAACAGATATAGTTCCGGTATGAAATCAGGGCTATGGCCCTGGCACAGCGCAGTCCTTCCCTGCCGCCTTCGAGGCTTTCGCAACGGCGGAACGTAGGGTCCGCCTCCAGTGCCATCCTCTGCGACTCGTTATACGCTGTCACCCAAGGGGTTACACGTGCGCCGCAGGCCGAGACCAGAGACTTCTTCATCACGTCCGGCTCCATAATCATCCACTCCAGTGCCTGGAACCCGCCGATGGACCCTCCGATCATCAGGTCTATCTTCTCCACGCCGAGATGCTTGCGTATCAGAATGTTGGCATTCACGATATCCCTGACAGTGATTTTCGGAAAGTCGAAATAATAAGGACGGTCCGTCCCCGGTTTTACGGAAGCCGGCGACGTCGTACCGTACGGAGAGCCGAGCATATTTACGCAGACGACAAAATATTTGTCCGGATCTATGGTTTTTCCCGGGCCTACCAGACCGGGCCACCAGTCCTGGGGGTCGGAATTGGCCGTAAAGGCATGGCATATCCAAACCACTTTCCTGTCATCGCCGCCGGTACGGTACGGCCTGTCCGAACTATGGTAAACGATGGTCAGATCCTCGATCCGGCCACCGTTTTCAAGTTCAAAGTCTTCGTTATGTCTGTATTGGTGTATTGTCATCTATGTTTCCGGATTGCAAAAATGCAAAATTAGAAAAACTCTTGGGATTTCCATTAATTTCATATCCAGAATCCGACCTGTTCAGAATCCGGCCGGAAACACGGCAATACGTCCGCTATCACAATGACGACACCCAGACGGTAAGGCCGGCCATAACGATGGAAACCATACTCATCAGTTTTATGAGTATGTTCAGTGACGGTCCTGATGTATCCTTGAACGGGTCCCCTACGGTATCGCCCACTACGGTAGCCTTGTGGCACTCGGAATTCTTGCCTCCGAGATTGCCTTCCTCCACGTATTTCTTCGCATTGTCCCAGGCTCCGCCGGAATTGGCCATGAACACGGCCAGAACGAAACCTGAACCGAGACCTCCTATAAGCAGACCCATAACACCCGCCACGCCTAAGACAAGACCGACGATGACAGGGACTATGATGGCAATGAGCGACGGAAGAAGCATTTCCCTCTGCGCTCCCTTGGTGGAAATCTCCACACAGCGGGCATAGTCCGGGACGGCTTCCTTAGTCAGGATACCCTTGATTTCACGGAACTGCCGGCGGACTTCCTCCACCATCTTCTGCGCTGCCCTTCCTACCGCGTTCATGGTCAGTCCGCAGAACAGGAAAGACATCATCGCTCCGATGAAGACCCCGACCAGAACCATAGGATTCATCAGGTTCACCTGATAATATTCCATCATATCCGGAATGGTGGCAGCCGCCACTTCCACCTGACGGCCCGCAACATCGATGACGGCAGTCCCTATATGGGCGAGTCCTATCTTTATCTCCTCGATATAGGAAGCCAGCAGTGCAAGGGCGGTCAGAGCGGCCGAACCTATGGCGAAACCTTTCCCTGTCGCGGCAGTCGTATTGCCCAATGCATCGAGTACATCGGTCCGGCGGCGGACCTCAGGGTCGAGTCCGCTCATCTGGGCGTTGCCACCGGCATTGTCGGCTATCGGACCGTAAGCGTCCGTAGCCAGAGTGATTCCGAGAGTGGAAAGCATCCCGACGGAGGCGATTCCTATGCCGTAAAGTCCGAGGCTGAGATTACCGGCGGAAAGGAAATGGGCGAAATCGAAATTTATGGCGCACAGATATGAGAGCAGGATGGCTACGGCGATGGTTATCACGGGAACGGCCGTCGAAATCATACCGAGGCCGACGCCCGAGATTATTACAGTCGCAGGTCCGGTCTTGGAGCTTTCCGCAAGTTTCTGCGTAGGTCTGTACGAGTGGGACGTATAATATTCGGTGGACTGTCCTATGATCACCCCGGCGAGAAGGCCGACGATGACCGAAAACGAAAGTCCCAGCCAGTTTTCCAGTCCGAGCAGATACATGATTCCGAAAGTGGAGACGGCTATCAGCACCGCGCTCAGATTCGTTCCGAAGCCCAAGGATTTCAACAGCTGGCTCATTCCGGCGCCCTCCTTTGTCCTGACCGTAAAAATGCCTATGACTGAAAGGATTACGCCCACTGCCGCAATGACCATAGGTGCCATCACCGCCTTCAGCTGCATATCCGTACCGGCAGCATAAAATGCCGAAGCGCCCAAAGCCGTCGTCGCCAGGATAGACCCGCAATAGGATTCGTAAAGGTCGGCACCCATACCTGCGACATCCCCGACATTGTCGCCGACGTTGTCGGCAATGGTGGCGGGATTCCGCGGGTCATCTTCCGGTATGCCGGCTTCCACTTTTCCGACCAGGTCCGCACCCACGTCAGCCGCCTTTGTATATATGCCTCCTCCCACACGGGCGAAGAGGGCCTGCGTAGAGGCTCCCATACCGAATGTAAGCATGGTGGTGGTAATCATCACCAGTTTCTGCGGACCGGATGCATCCACGAAAGTATCGAGAACGATATACCACAGCGAAATGTCTAAAAGGCCGAGACCGACCACTGTCAGCCCCATCACGGCTCCGGAACGGAAAGCTATTTTCAATCCTGAATTCAGGGATTTCATGGCCGCATTGGCTGTTCTGGCGGAAGCATACGTCGCGGTTTTCATCCCGATGAAGCCTGCAAGTCCGGAAAAGAAGCCTCCCGTCAGGAAAGCGAACGGCACCCAGGTATTCTGCACGCCGAAGCCGTAAGCGAGGACTGCGAAGAAAAGAGCAAGTATGACAAACACTATCGTCACCACCTTGTACTGCTGTTTCAGGTAAGCCATCGCCCCTTTCCTGACAAAAAGGGCTATTTCCTTCATCGTTACCGAGCCTTCGCTTTCTTTCATCATCTGCCTGAAAAAGAACCAGGCAAAGCCGAGTGCGATTATTGCCGCCGCCGGCACCAAATAAAACAGATCTGTCATAGTCGTATATTTCGGGTTACGGTTCCGGCAAATATAAGATTTTTTTCGGGATATGAACGGGCACTTGGACTCACTCCGCATTAAGATTATTTTGATTACCTTTGCCACGCTCAGAAGAAACAGTATATGGAACTGGAAATAAACGGAATCATAATCAATTTCAGCGGCATAGCCGTAGGCCTCGCGACATTCGTCATCATCGGGTGTTTCCATCCGATAGTCATCAAGGCCGAATACCATTTCGGCAAGGGGTGCTGGTGGGTATTTCTGGCCGCAGGCATCCTGGCTGCCGCGGCATCGTTTCTGGTCCAGGACATGACTGCCTCCACGATTCTGGGCGTCCTGGCATTTTCCTGTTTCTGGTCGATCCTGGAACTGCACGAACAGGAGAAGCGGGTGAAACGCGGCTGGTTCCCTTCCAATCCGCACAAACGCCGGAAAAACATTTAGGGAGGGGGCCCAATCTAGATATGCAGGCACTGGATGACGGCGGCGGTCAGCGTTTCGGGCGAGTTGCCCGCGTTGATGTTGCCGTGATAGTGCGAATGTAATTGGCTTTCGGCTTCCAAGGTGGTCAATACGCAGTAGCCCAACAACTCGCGTGTCTGCAAGTCGAGTGCGCCACGGCTGTAGATATCGCCGAAGATGAACTTCTGGAGGATATCCATCATTTCCGGGTCCGAGCCCTGTCCGGTCAGGGCTTCACCACCGAACAGGGTGCGGTAATTCTGCTTGCATATTTCGATTCTATCCATATTGTCTGTTGTTTGTGCCATCGCCGACAGGCTTCCTGCCAGCACGAGGGCGATTATACCTATAATCCTTTTCATTGTCCCAACCGGTTATATTCTTCATCGGTCACGGGCTCCAGCCATTCGTTGGACGTGTTTTCTCCAGGGACCTCAAAGGCAAGGTGCGCAAACCAACTGTCCGCCTCCCTTGGTTGCGTGGTGAATGTGCCAGTTGTTGCGGCAACGCGGCTCGAAAGTGACATTGTTGAACGGTATCTGCTCTTTGGATATAGGAGCCTTCTGTAATTTTTTCCTGTGCCATAATTCCTTGAATATTTGAATTCATTGATTGTCATATTATCATATACTTCTTCTATTGATACAAAAATAGCGGTATATGATACAATAGTACATACCAATTCTACGGATTCTACGGATGATTGTGACGGTTTTACAGATGACAGACACTATGCGCGTATTCCTGGCCTCCATATACGACAAACCCTCCTGCATCGCTGCAAGAGGGCGTATCGTTAAACTATTTCTTGAATAAGTCGGAATGAGTACCTGTTCTGGCAAGTTCGAGTATCTGTAATTCGTTGTTATCAGTCTTTTTGTATATCAACAGCCAATCCGGTTTGATATGACATTCCCGATAACCGACATAATTTCCCCGTAAAGCATGGTCCTTCTTCTCTTTGGGTAGTGGAATGTCGTTTGCCAGTTTATAGATGACATCATTGAGTTCTTCAATAGGAAGATTCCTGCGTTTTGCCAGTTCCCAGTCTTTTCTGTACTTGCTGGTAGTCGCTATCTGTCTCATTACTTGTACGCTTCAAGATAATCCTCAAATGTCTTGTAGACTGTCACATTCCCGTCCTCAATATCTTTCATCGCCTGTAAGGTCTCATCGTTTGGGACATCTATAACTCCAAGAGATTTCAGATAATTGACAAGACTTTTTCCCTCTCTTGTCCTTTCATTTACCGTTATCGTATATGTTGCCATATCAACCTCCTTTGTTTGTCATCTCCTGCAAATATAGTCTTTTTATCCATAACCGGATAACGGGACAATAAAAAAGCACCTGCAAACAATGCAAGTGCTTC
>CALVBH010000014.1 GCA_944325765.1 uncultured Bacteroidales bacterium | reverse complement strand
TTAAATCTTCACCTTTTAGAATGTGCAATTAAAAATAACAACCATATTTCTGACTTATTATCTATAAAATATTGAGTAATAATCGGTTGTAAATACTCAAATTGTAATGGACTTGCGTCAGTGACTTTTCCGGAAAGTCTGATTAGCATCGGATGGTACGCGTTCTATAGCTGTGAAGGACTTACATCAGTGACTTTTCCGGAAAGTCTGATCCGCATCAGGAATTTTGCGTTCTCTTATTGTGAAGGACTTACGTCAGTGACTTTTCCGGAAAGTCTGACTTACATCGACCAATCAGCGTTCGAAAATTGCAGTTTGCTGACATCGGTAGATGCATCTCAATGTAAGAATATTGAACATATTGGCTCCGAGGCTTTTTACCGTTGCCCGATAAAAGAATTCTTATTAGGGACATCAAATCCGCCATTAATGCTAGACTTAGACTATCATGATCCATTCAGCCTATCAGATGCTACCCTGAAAGTCCCGGCTGAAAGTGTAGAGGCCTACAAGGCAAGCGACTGGGCTGACTATTTTGACAATATTGTACCATTAGATTAGAACGTATGCAATGTGCAGAATATTCAATAAGACAACGGTACAGACATTTGAACTTGATGGCTGGAAATATCTCTATAGACGTGATTCTGCGGATAACATGTTTGAGGTGCAGCCCGATCAGAAAACAATGTCGGAGCGTCCTCGACCCAAGACATTTTTCAAATATTACGGATTATCGGAAAATTCAGTGGATGCTCTGACGGGTCTCTATATTTACGCCTCACATCCAAACCAACTGAATGACCCGCTTGACTGTGATAGGAAAATTGTCAATATAGATAACCACGAAGATGTTGACGCATTATTTGAGGGTCGAACAGATTTTAACTCTCTTCTTAAGATGTTTGGGGATGAAATAAGCGTCTATAATTTCAGTAAAGAAGCCTTTTCCGAAATTATGTTTAAAAAAACAGGGATCTTATCTCTGACCGATTCTTTTAAAAATCAGGCTTTATGGTCATACTATACGGAGAATCAGGGATTTTGCCTTGAATTAGATGTTAATGAATTCCCTTTCCGGTCAAATGGACCGTTCCCGATAAATTACAGGAATGAGATAGTGGAAATATTTACCAGCAAATGTGGGATTCAGCTTGCTTCGCTTGTGCAGACTAATGAGAAAATGAATTGCTGGGAGCACGAAAAAGAGTGGAGACTGATAGTTCATTCCCCAAGCGGTTTTGATATGCAATCCTTTGATGAAAATGGTAAAAAATCTCAAAAATATAATATCGGTGATGAACATGACAGGAAGTTTCGGTATCCACTTTCTGCGTTGAAAAGTGTTACACTGGGGCCGCGATTCTTTTCCAATGCATGTGTTGTCTGCACTGTCAACGATTATGAAATTGATGTGAGATTCAGTCAACGTACAGGTGCTGCAAGAGTTGTCGAATTCCTATCTGGGATCCAAGCCAAAAATCTTACCGGTTTGAGTGTCAGATATGCAAAGCATAGCGTAGGTGGACAATTAGATTATTTGCAAGTCCATGTTATCAAAACAGATGAATTGAAATATAGAATAATGGAGATCCCACAATAAATGGAATCTATCTTCCATGCCACGTCGAGTGTAGTCGAGACATCTGCGATGTTATAAGTTTACATATAAGCAGTTCTCTCCATTATGACAGCAGAACCTCCGATTAAAGATGGTGCTGGGGACGATTTTTGCTGATAGAGACATATAAAAAAGGCATCGGTCTGAATCCTGACCGGTGCCTTTTTTACTTTATATTCCTTTATAATGTGCTAAGGCTACGCCAGCGCGAAGGAAAGGTCGCCCCTGCAGCAGAGTTTGCCGTCCACTTTCAGGACAGCTTCCGTGAAGAAGATGTTTCCTCTTCTTCCCGTCAGCTTGGCGGTAATCTCGCAAAGGTCTCCCGGACGGACAATGTTCTTGAACTTGACATTGTTTATGCCGGTATAGAGGGTGGTCTTGCCCTTTACCTCGTCCTTTACTAAAAGGACGCAGCTCTGGGCCATGATTTCACACTGGATCACGCCGGGAACGATAGGATTCCCCGGGAAGTGCCCCCTGCAGAAGAATTCGTCCTCCCTGATCGTGTATTTCGCATGTGCGACACCATCGTCGTCGATTTCGATTTCATCCACAAGCAGCATCGGCTCTCTGTGAGGCATATACTCCTTGAGCTCTTCTCTGTTCATTTTGTATGACATAATCTTCGGTTCAGATTTCAGTACGTTAATATGATATTATTCGGCCTTGCGGAAAGCCACGCATCCGTTGTGACCGCCGAATCCGAGAGAATCGGAAATCGCCAGAGTGAGATCCACTTTTTCAGGCTTGTTAGGGGTGTAGTTCAGGTCGCACTCAGGGTCAGGAGTATCCAGATTTATGGTAGGCGGAACTATTCCGTTTCCGAGCGCGAGAATGCTGGCGATGGCCTCCACTGCACCGGCCGCACCGAGCATGTGTCCTGTCATGGACTTGGTGGAGCTGATGTGTGCCTTGCGTGCGTTTTCTTCTCCCATGGCGAGTTTGAATGCCGAAGTCTCCGATGCGTCGTTCAGGTGGGTGCCTGTACCGTGTGCATTGATATAGAGAGTGTCTTTTTCCCCGTCGTATCCGGCTTCCGAAAGTGCCATCTCGATGGCTTTCGCCTGGGTCACGCCGTCAGGTCTCGGCGCAGTGACATGGTGGGCGTCGTTCGTGTTCCCGTAGCCGACTACCTCGGCGAAAATCCTTGCTCCGCGTGCCTTTGCATGTTCGTACTCTTCCAGAACCAGCATACCGGCGCCTTCGGCCATAACGAATCCGCCGCGGTTCAGATTGAACGGAAGGGATGCGTATTTCGGATCTTCGGCCTTCGAAAGAGCCTTGGCATTGGCGAAGCCGGCTATTCCGAGAGGAATCGTGGCGGCTTCCGAACCTCCTGCGATGATGGCATCTGCATATCCGTGCTTTATGGCGCGGAACGCTTCACCTATGGCGTGCGTCGATGTGGCGCAGGCTGTCACGATGTCGAGGCTCGGACCGCAGGCCTTGTTCCTGATGGCCACGTTTCCGGTAGCTATATTGGATATCATCGTAGGGATGAAAAGCGGGGAAATCCACTTGGCTCCGTCCTTAATCATCTTTTCAGTCTCCCTGTACTGCGTCGTGAAGCCTCCGATACCGGAACCCACGTACACGCCGAATCTGAACGGATCGATGTTCCCGTTCTCTCCGGAATCGAGTCCCGACTGTTTTACGGCTTCATTGGCTGCCGCCACTGCATAAACGGTGAATTTGTCCTGCTTTCTGGCAAAAGCCGGTTCGATGCCGTAATCGGCCGGATTGAAATCCTTTACTTCTCCGGCAATCTTTACCGGAAGGTCGTCGGTAGGGAATGCCTTGATGAAGTCTATGCCGCACACTCCGTCGAGAAGGTTTTTCCAGAAGTCGGCGACATTGTTTCCTACAGGAGAAATGACTCCCATACCGGTTACTACTACTCTTTTATTCATCTCTTTAAATTTAGTTCAAAGTTAGTTTGTTATCAATAACAGGTGTATAACGGGTTCCGGTTACCACTCCATTACGGCGGCTCCGGAAATGAAGCCGGCACCGAAGGCGCTGAGGGCGATTATGTCGCCTTTTTTCAGGACTCCGTTTCTGTTGCATTCGTCCAGAAGGATGGTGCAACTGGCCGATGACGAGTTCCCATGGCTTTCCACGTTGTGAGGGAATTTCTCGTCAGGCTGGTCGAGCTGGTCCTTTATCGCGTTTATGATCCGGATATTGGCCTGATGGAGAAGATATTTGTCCACATCGTCCGGAGTGAGCCCGAGTTCGTTGAGGAGATATCTGATGTCCCCGCTCGAAGCCTTGACAGCGAACTTGAACACATCCTGCCCTTTCATCTGCATAGGGATATTCACTTCCTCCTTGGTGATGTACGGGGTAGGTTCGAGGACTCTGATCTGGTAGAGCTTGTCCGTGGCGCTGGCAGCCGAAAGTTTGGTGCCCTTGATGTTGTCGCCCTCTGTCAGGACTGCGGCTCCGGCTCCGTCGCCGAACAGCACGCATACGTTCCTGTCTTTCCAGCTGGTCATTCTGGTCGGTTCCTCGGCGCATACGATGAGGACGTTTTTGACCTTTCCTGCCTTGCTGTACGCTTCGGCCAGGTCGAGGGCATAGATGAAACCGGCGCACGCGCAGTTGATGTCTATGCAAGGACATTTCGCTCCGATTCCTCCCTGGATAATGCAACTGAGCGACGGGGTGACATATTCGTTGACAACATTAGAGCAGATGATGAAATCAAGGTCTTCTGCCTTCATCCCGGCGTTTTCGAGAGCCTTTTGTGCGGCTTCTATCGCCATATCTTCGAGCTTTTCATCCGAAATGACATGCCTGTATTTTATTCCGGTCCTCGGATAAATCCAGGAATCGCTCGTATCGAGAAATTCCGAAAGCATGTCATTCGTGACAATTTTCTTGGGAAGTACACTTCCTGTTCCAATAATTTTCATAGTAAAACTGAAAAATTTTCTATAAATCGCACAAAATTAATCTGTATTTTCTTAAAACCGGCATTTTCCGGACAAAAACGTCATTTCAGCGATGGTTTTTCCTCTTTGCCGAGCGGAGACGGGCGGTGGCCTGGACCATCGCCTCGTCCAATGCTATGTTTCTGGCTGCCAGAATGTCCAGGAAAGACGCTATCAGCGGGAAAATAATCGTGAAGGAGAAAATCATTTCATCCCTGTGCCTGAAATAGTCCACGCCGAGCCATATCTGCAGGCCGAGCAGCAGAAGTGCCGAGAGCACGGCCACCCTCATCTGCAGCAGTCTCGCCTTGTATGAAAGCAGGCAGATGCCGTTGGCCAGAAAAACGGATATCAGGAAAAGCAGGTAATTCCATTTCTCGTAGTACATTATGAAGACATCTTCGCCTTCAGGGCCTACTACGGTAGCTACCTTGCTGAAAAAGAGCGAACCCAGGAGTATGGTCGCTATCGCCAAATACAGTGTCTGTATCCTCTGCCACATACGATTCTGATTTTTGTCGGTGCAAAAATATGAAAAATCATTATAAAAAACTATATTTGAAGGACGGCGGTTTTCCGGCAGCGCCATTGCCGGTCCGGAGCCGGCTTTTTCAGTTCCACTTGGAAGCTGTCTTGAAAAATCGGAACAACTTCCTGAATAAATGAATTGTCTATGATACCTGAATCAGAACTTATCATAAATGATGACGGGTCGGTATTCCACCTGCATCTTAGACCGGAAGAACTTGCCGGCAAGGTGATACTTGTCGGAGACCCGGGACGTGTCGACATCATCTCGGAATATCTCGAAGACAGGGAGTTCAGGCGTCAGTCGCGCGAATTCGTCTCCGTAACCGGGAAGTACAGGGGCAAGAGAATCACGTCCCTGTCTACCGGTATCGGTACCGACAACATCGACATAGTGATGAACGAACTCGATGCCCTGGCCAACATCGACTTCTCCACGAGGGAAATCCGTCCTGTCAAAAAGTCCCTTGACATACTGAGGATAGGAACTTCCGGGGCAATTCAGCCGGACATTCCTCTCGGCTCATTCGTGTTTTCACACATTTCGGTAGGCTGCGACGGGCTGATGAACTGGTATGCAGGCCGCGACAGGATTGCCATCCCTGATATCGAGGAGGCCTTCAAGGCCCACACGGGCTGGGACAGACATTTGCCGGACCCTTATTTCGTAAGGGCGGGCGAGGATATGACCGCACGTTTCAGCGACTGCACCATCAGGGGTATGACCATAGCTGCATCAGGATTCTACGGGCCTCAGGGCAGGGTCCTCAGGATGCCCCTGGCTATGCCGGATATGCTGGAACGCTTTTCTTCGTTCAGGTTCGGGGACTGGAGGCTGACCAACTTCGAGATGGAAGGCTCAGCCATCGCCGGTATCGCCGCACACCTCGGGCACAACGCAGGAACGGTCTGCTGCATCATAGCGAACCGCTTCCTGAAATCCAGCAATCCCGACTACAAGCCTCAGATACGCAAACTGATAGAGCTTGCGCTGGAACGGATTTAGTCTCCGTACAGCTCTTTCCGCGACTGGCTTCCGCGTTTCACTATGCGAGGGTCGTCTACGGTCATGTCCACTATGTAATCTACGCCTTCCATTACGTTTTTCTCAATGAAAGCGAACTGGTAAGGCGTACTTTCATTCATGTGCGAGGCGATTTCGTGCCCGCAGTCCAGAAACCTGATGATGTTGTAGTTGTGTCCGAATTTGGAAAGCCTTTCGGCTATCTTGTCGGAGCCGAACATTCCGAGGTTGAAAAATTTTATCTGGCCGTAATTCACCAATCTGTCCTCCGTCCCGTGGAGCATGAGTATCGGCGCAGGCGCCTTTTCGTATTTCAGTTTCCCGTGCCTGGACAGAATGGCTCCCGAGAATGAAATCACTCCGGCATATCTGAAATTTTCCGGCAGGACTTCGGCGTATGAAGTCCGGTTGCACAGTTCGTATTCCGCCTGCAGCACAGTTATCGCTCCGGCGGAGGATCCGCTGATGACGATATTGTCCGGATCGATTCCGAGGGTTTCCGCATTGTCTATAATGTATTTCGTGGCGCTGAAAAGGTCCTCTACGGCCATGTGAATCGCCCTGTCTACCGCATTCACCTGCGCCACGCCGACTTTCGTGTGCCCTTTCAGCCCGAGCCTGTAGTCGATGGATATCACCCTGTATCCGTTGCGGGTCATCGTTCCGAACCACGGGCCGTAGAACGGGTCATCCCTGCGTCCTTCTATGAATCCGCCTCCGAACATGAAGACAATCAAGGGTTTTTCCCTGCCTCCGATTTCTGTCTCACTGCCTTCCGCCGGCTCGTAGACATCCATAAAAAGTCCGCAGGTATCCCTCTGCGCGAACATATAGGTCGCGTCGGGCAGTATCGTTTCCTGTCCCTTTACGTTTTCCGCTCCTGCCGTCGCGGCAATGACGGCGGCTGCAGCCGCCAGAATTATTTTCCTGTACATATTTGAAACTTGATATTTCTGCATTTTCATTTGAGTGAGAGGATGAAGTCTCCCAATTCTTCCGGTGAGGCGCACAATGCCTGCGGATGCCACCCGGCCAGTTCTGCCCGGGTCCTGAATCCCCACAGGACTCCTGCCGTGACGACTCCGGCGTTAAGGCCTGTCTGCATATCCACGTCCGAATCTCCTGCGTAGACCACTTCTCCTGGTTCCGTCTTTCCATAAGCCCTTTCTATTTCCCTGACGATTTCGGGATCCGGCTTTATCGGCATACCATCTCTCTGTCCGAGCACTTTTACGAATTTCCGGTCCGGAAAGAAACGGCGTACCAGGGCTTCGGTTCCGGCCTGGTACTTGTTCGAAGCTACCGCGAGCGCGACGCCGTTCGCTTCGAGCCTTTCCAGCAGCTCCGGAATGCCTTTGTACGGCACGGTGAAGTCTGTCTTGTGCGTATTATAATAAGGTATGAAGTAATCCTTCATTTTCATCACCATTTCTTCTGTCCTCTTGTTTT
>CALVBH010000013.1 GCA_944325765.1 uncultured Bacteroidales bacterium | reverse complement strand
AGGTCCGTCACCACTCACTGGGTGGAACACTCGGCGGCGGTGGTGGCGCCTATACCCCGCTCACTGCTGCCCGCATCCGTCACTGTACCGGCGCCGGTGTCCTGTGCAAACGAGAGAAGCGTCCCGGCCATCATCAAGAGACCGGCAACAGCAATTTTTCTGATTAGACAGCTTTGCATAACCTATTTTGTTTTAGTGATATATTTGAATTACATGTATACAAACACGAAAAGCCCGCCCTTTCCGCGAACGGAAAAGGCAGGCTTGCCAGTCAGTGTATTTCAGAGGAGTTTCCTCCTTCTACATCATTTATCTTCCACCCCCCCCCAGTGGTCATGGAGACGGGTTTGAGTCCGGACAGGAGCTTGAGCGCATTGGTCCTGTAAACTTTCTCCAGGACAGAATCAGGAAGATCCCATCCGTAATAAGACCAGTGATAGCTCTCTCCGTCATAGATGTGTTCGTCGGCAGTTTCCATGAGACGGAAAGTCGACTGGAACATCTCCCTGCTCGGAGTATTGTCTGTACCGTAGAAAATCCTGTCCTGGTATTTCTCTATGAACGCCCTCGTGGCACGCGGTGTCACGGAAGACTCGCCGAAACGGGCCGATATGTCCAGATAGAGGTTCGGATGCCTGTCCATGATGGCTCCCAGACGAGGATAGTCATGTGACATGTTCAGAAGGTGGCAAGCCACAATCTTCGTGTCCGGGCATGCGTACAGCGCCTCTTCGAACATGTCCATGAGGCCGTTGTACCCAAGACACCCCTCGACAGTAGTATCCACCTGCCAATTCGCACCGTTCATCAGACCGTCGTTGTGATTGTCAATAGGCTCGTACATCCAGATAGGCTCCGCTATATGAATATTGATCAGAAGACCGAGCTCACCGCACCTCTTCAGCACAGGTATCAGCTTGGGGTCATTCAGCCTTATGCCCTTGCCTTCCACAGGACTCGCATAGACATCACCCAGCCCCTTGTCGACCATTTCACCTATACCGACGCACCCATTTCATGATACTTTTCGACCTGGGCAATGGCCCGTTCAGTCCAGTCCGGAGAATCGAAATCCGTATAGTCCAGACAGAACCACAGTTTGAAACGGTCAGGATAGGCGGCATACCTTTCGGCCACGATATCATACGTGTCGCTTATCCAGTTGCACTGCATGATATGGGCCTGCTCTATGCCGCAGTCATCCATGATGGCGACCACACTGTCCACAGCCTCCTTTGTCCTTACATAGTCATGCGTATGCATGTCGATGACAGGATATTTCGGTTTTTCGACATTGGTCACCGGAACATTGAATATGGAAACAGGCCGGTAATCCTTTAGCAGAATACTGTCGGCGGCAGACGGCTTCTGCGCCATGGAAGGCATGCAGAAGAGGCATAATGCCGATACCGATACAGCCAGTCGTGTCATGCTATTTTTCATAATACCAAATCCTTAATAATCTTACGATTACTTCAAAATCTCTTTCCATTTTCGTTCAACCGGATTTACAATCCTGTTGTTTTCTTATATTCCGGCAGATTGCAAATCTGCCGGTACGAAACTATATCTGCCGATACAAAACTAAATCTGCCGGTACGAAGAACAACTAAAATCTGAATTCTTCTCCGGAAATTCCTTTGGCCGCCTGAGCGAATGCCTCTCTGGAAGAGAAAGCTCCGGTTCCCCCGGCAGCCGTCGTGTTCACGGCGCCGGACAGATTGCCGAGCCTCTGGCACTCTGCCAGGTCGAATCCTTTCACATATCCGTAAATGAAGCCGGCATTGAAACTGTCACCTGCTCCTATGGTATCTACGACATTCCGGTTCAGGAATGAAGGTCTGAGCGAAGTCGTACCGTCCTTGCGGACCAGAAGGGACCCCTTGCTGCCGCATTTTATGACAGCAGCCTCTTTCAGATAAGGGACTATGGAAGAAACAGCCTTGTCGAAATCGTCTGTCCCGGCTATCGCCATGAGTTCCTTTTCGTTCGGCATGAAGATATTGATGTGGGGAAGCATCTCCCTGAAATCAAAATCCCATTTCTCCACAGGGTCCCACTGAGTATCCATGGACAGGGTCACGCCGTTCTTTTCCGCTTCCGCGAAAATCTTCGGCAAATCCCGTCTGAGAGCCGACTGCATGAATATGGAAGATATATGGACATGCTTCGTATCCCCGAAAAGCCCGTGCGGAAGATCCGCAAAGCCCATGTAGTCCATGGCTCCCTGATATGTCAGATTCGCGCGGTCCTCGTCATAGCTCATCACTATGGTAGCTCCGGTGGCATACTTGGCGCTGCGGATCACGAAACCGGTATCCACACCTTTCTGCTCCAGACTGCGGCAGACAAGATCGCCGAAACTGTCACTGCCCACCATGCCGGCAAAAGCGGTTTTCGCCCCGATGCAGGAAACATTGGACGCGAAAATGGCTGTACTGCTGCCCAATGTCACAGTCATGTCCCCGGCATATTTCTCCTTGCCGATTTCCGGGAGTCCGTCAATATGGTTCAGGATAATGTCGACATTGAGTTCGCCCAGGGCGACGACTTCATATTTCCTGATATCCGCCATATTAGAGATATTTATTCAGGTTCACCAGATTGAACGCCACGAAATACTTGTCCATATCATGCTCTATTCTGCCCAATACGATTTCTTCGGCATCGATGCCTAGACGTTTGAGGTTCGCATAAAGCACGGATCTGGCTGCCACGGCTTCCGGCTTCTGCCAGATATAGCGGCTGCAAGTCTTCACAATCCAAGAGAAACGCTCCGGAGTCAGCTCGTACAAATCCTTTCCCTGTTCATCGGCGAGAAGCCATTTTTTCCATCTGCCGGACTTGTGCACAAGGCTGTTCAGCGTATCGGTCATGCCGGAAAGCTTGGCTACGCGGCCCTCCCCGAAGAACTTCTTTTCCTCAGCCTCAAGTTCTGAAAGGGCATCGTACTCACTCATGGTGAACTCAGGTCCTACGTTCGCCGCACCCATACCGCTGAGAGGATATTCCTCAGGGTTGGAAACATCGTCGGTATAATGACCCTTGATCCAGCTTCCGTAAGGACGGACCTTGGCAGTAAGCTGTCTGGCCACTTCAGGATCAAATGTGGTCGTGTGCAGGTCCGTACCCACCTTTCCCACTATGAAGCAAGGCCATACATCAGCCAGGCCGGCAGCGGCAAGACCTTCTTTCAGTCCGGTAAGGAAAGTATCGAAAGTCTTCTCGTCAGCCAGTCCGCCATGCACTTCCTCCGTGCCGACCTCGTATGAAATCGGTGCATAGCCGTGGCTGCGCCTGAAATTCTCAGCATGGCTTATCAGCTCTACAGTCCTCTTTACGACCACATGAATGTCTATTATCTGGCCTTTAGGCACATTGATATCGACAGTAGGGTCCACATGAATCAGGTCATAGCCCGCAGCGATAGCGGCCTCGAAAGACTTCTTCACCCCGTTCATGGCATCCTCGGTACTCCAGTGCTCCACATGCTGGATATCCTTCAGCCACGGACCGCCATGGTCAATGGCAGCGATATATATTCCCTTGAAATTGACTGCCTCGGCCTCGAATTTAAGAGTCTTGATAAATTCGTCCTGAGTCATGCCCGTATACCCGCCGTCGCAGTCTATCTGATTCAATGTAGCGGCGAAATATATCGGAGCATCGTTCCTTTTGGCTGCCCTGAAAGCTGCCTTGATGACAGCCATGGAATTAGGGCAGGCAGCAAACACGGTCCTTTTGACCCCAGTTTCCTTTTCCAGCTCTGCAATCCTGCGGAGCAAATCTTCTGTTTTAGCCATAATCAATTATATATCATAAATTGTTACACCTTCTACCACTCTGTGTATATTGCCTGATTTCGAAGGCGCGTCAGGTGAAAGTCCGTAGGCAATCGACTTGAAGCAGCCCAGCATCTGTGCCACGAAAACGTATGAAACATTTCCATAATCGCCGGTCGGCAGAGAATCAGGATTGATTATTATCTCCGCATCGAAATCTATCCCCTCTATCTTCACCGGCTCGGATGCCACCAGAATCTGTGCGGCCACCTTGTTCCCTGCGTTGATCTGCCTTATAAGGTCGATTTCATACTTGCGCACATGCAAATCGTCAGAAAGCAGGTAGACAAGAAGTGCATCATTCTTCACGACAGCCTTGGGCCCGTGCCTGAAACCGAGGAAAGAATCGAAAGTACACATCACTGCCCCGTCAGTAAGCTCCTGGAGTTTCAGATGGCTTTCCTCTGCGATACCTTTCAGCGCTCCTGATCCCAGGAAAACAGCCCTGTGAAAATCCTTGGCGGCCACAGCCTCGATGGCAGCCTCATATTTTTCCATTGCCGCGCGCAGTGTCCCTGCAGCGTTGGCCACGTATTCCTTGTGAGCCTCTATCCCGCCGGCATTGAATGCCATCAGGCAGGCCATCGCCATCGTGCTGAAACTGCTGGTCATGGCCAGACTCACATCATCGGTCTCCGGAGGGAGAAGCAGAAGCAGGGTATTGTCAGACCCTGATGCGATTTTCGCGAGATGACCCTCAGCATTGCAGGTGATGAAGATATGTGCCACTTCAGCGCCTGACTTGTTCACCAGATTCACTGCAGCCACACTTTCAGGACTGTTTCCGGAACGTGCGAATGAAACCAGAAGCACTTTCTTTCCCGGATAGAAGAAAGAAGCGCAATGCGTCACGATATCGGTCGTAGGGACCGCCCTGTAGGAAGAGAACTTCAGGTCATGGAACAGGAAAGCCAGCATGTCTCCTATATATGCGGAAGTACCGGCTCCGGTGAATATCACCTCATAGCCGTTGCCTGCATAGCGTGACAGGAAAGCACATATACTGTCTTTCGAAGAAAGGATATTGTCATATTCCTTGACCCAGGTATCAGGCTGCTGCCTTATTTCCTTATAGGTATAGTAATTTTCTTTATTGGACATAGCATACATATTTATTTTCCCAAAACAAATTTATTAAAAACTTAATTTTTGAAAGATATTATCTTAAAATAATATTTCGATTCTTAAAAATTCCTTTTGAAATTATATTTATTAGTTTTATTTTCAAATAATTACATTTTTACGGCATTTCTTTCAGAAAAGTTTCGCAAAGTTTCGAAATTTTAGTACCTTTGGAACAAACCACAGAATGACGACATGATATCCACGAAAGAACGCAGAGCGATGATCCTGCAGCAAGTGCTGCAAAAAGACAGGGTTACAATCGACGAACTGAAAAGACAATTCAATATTTCGGAAGTTTCATTAAGAAAGGACCTGAACACGATGCATGAGGCAAAACTGCTGATCAGGACAAGAGGCGGTGCGATGAAGATTCCCGACACCGAAAACGGAGCGGACATCCCCATATCCACAAAGCAGTTCGACAACGTCAGGGAAAAGGAAGGAATCGGAAAACTGGCCGCCACTCTCATAAACGAAGGCGAAACCGTCTTCCTCGACTCCGGGACCACTACGCTTCAGATAGCCAGGAATCTCAAACGATTCAAGAACCTGACAGTAGTGACGAACGCCCTGAATGTCGCCCTGGAACTGCTGAAATACGAAACCTTCTCCATCATCCTTCTCGGCGGGCATATAAGGAAAACCTCCCTGTCCACCGTAGGTCCCATAGCGGAAGCGAATCTCCAGTCATTCTACTGTGACAAGCTGTTTATCGGAGTGGACAGTTTCTCCATAACTGACGGAATATCCACGCCGAACCTGGAAGAGGCGAACCTGAATCAGACCATGATATCCATGGCGAAGGAAGTGATTGCCGTATTTGACCACAGCAAATGCCGTCAGCGCAGTTTCGCAAGCATCTGCGACCTGGACAAGCTCAATGCCATCGTTTCCGACAAGAAATTCCCTTCAAGGCTGAAACCCGAACTGAAAAAAGCAGGCGTAAAACTCTATATAGCTAATCTTGAGGACTGACGAACGAAGAGATCAGCCTTCCGAGTTCCGAATTTTCAAGGATGCCTCCGAATTTCGAAGAGCCGGGACCGAAAGCATAATAAGGTACGGCGATACCGTTATGTCCGTCATTTCCGAAAGCAACCGAAACCTTTCCCTCTCCGAGATCCCCGTCCTGAAGGGTCAGGGCTCCAGTCGCATGGTCTGCAGTCACTATCACGAGAGTATGCCCGTCAGCGGCGGCCCATTCCAGCACATCACCCAGAGTCCTGTCGAAATCCATAAGTTCCTCCATGGCAGGGCCGATTTCGCCTGCATGGCACCAGTCGTCTATGCAAGAGCCCTCAAGCATCATCACGAAACCGTTCTCACCTCCCGCCTCGGACAACATCGTTATCCCCTGCTTCACCATATTCCGGTACAAATCGCCCCGCTCCAGTGCCGGAGGAAGTTCCAGATCGGCGAGCACCGCCAGCACCGGCAGATTTTTCACAGAAGAAAGACTGTCCGGGTCCAGCACGGCCGAATAGCCTTCAGCCTCCATCTCCGCGACAATATCCCTTCCGTCCGAACGCTCACGCCAATATTTCAGACCGCCGCCGGCAATATAGTCGACACCGCATTCAAGATAGTCTGCAACGATATCTTCAGCTTCATCCCGGTCAATATTGTTGCAGCAGAAAGTGGCAGGAGTGGCATCGTTCAGCCGGCAGGTAGTCACCACACCGGTTTTCTTGCCTGCGGCAATGGCCTTGTCAAATATCGACCCGAGAGGGTTTCCGGCAGTGTCAACGCCGACATACCCGTTATTCGTCTTGACACCGCAGGCAAGCGCAGTGCCGCCTGCAGCTGAATCCGTGACGAGGCGGTTCGCACTGTAAGTGCGCGAAAGCCCCGTCACAGGCATATTGTCCACATTCAGACTGCCATGGTTCACCACCCATGCGCAGCTTATCTGCTCCAGACCCATTCCGTCTCCTATCATCAGGATAATATTCCTGACATCCGAATCCTGCGCCGGTTCGGCTACGGTCACAGTCCGGTAAGGGGAAGGTGACACGTATGACTGCAGATCCTGTCCTGCTGCCGCCAAGCAGAGAGACAGGCATACTGCGAGTAAAAAAGACTTCAACTTCATCATAACGAATTATTATTCAATACAACATCATGCCGTCCAACCGGATTTGCAATCCGGTTGTG
>CALVBH010000012.1 GCA_944325765.1 uncultured Bacteroidales bacterium | reverse complement strand
CATTACCTGTTTGCAGTTCCCCGACCTTTTTCGCAGCTTACCACGTCCTTCTTCGCCTCCGGAAGCCTAGGCATCCACCGTACGCTCTTATTGATTTCTTGCGACTCTATTATTCGTCACCCCCGCTTTAACGCGGCGGCAACTCGTGAAATTGTCTTTGCAGACCTCTTCTTCTTTACCTCGTTATCTGTCCCCAATATTTTCAAACAACTGCGACATCGCTGATGATGTCAGATTCCGTTTTTCTCAAACGGGCTGCAAAGATACGGACTTTTTGTTTACTTCCAAATTTTTTCGAAATATTTTTATGACTATCCCTCAAAACTACCATTTTATATCACCCCTAGCGGAGGACGTAATTTAAAGCGGAGAAATCCAATATCAGAACCTCGTCAGATCTCTCCACTCCGTTCCTTGGGGCCTCCAGTCGGGATGACATAAAAAACAAGTCCTTTGCCATGCGTTCAAGATGGCAGAAATATGGCGAAATTTCAATATCTTTGCATCCCGACAGGAAACGAACCTGATAAAAACACCGGAAGATGGAAAACAAGAAAATGACATTGCCGGAAAACGCGCACCGCGAATTACGTCCCGGAGAAACCTACAAACCGCTTCTATCCCCTGACAAGAACTATCCGGAGGTCACTCCATGGTCCGTGGGCATAGGACTGATAATGACCGTCATCTTTTCGGCGGCAGCAGCCTACCTCGGACTGAAGGTCGGCCAGGTATTCGAGGCCGCCATACCGATAGCCATCATCGCAGTGGGGCTTTCAAGCGCGTTGGGACGGAAAAATTCGCTCGGAGAGAATGTCATGATACAGTCCATCGGTTCTTGCTCCGGAGCGATTGTCGCGGGAGCGATTTTCACCCTTCCCGCACTTTATATATTGCAGGCGAAATATCCGGAACTGACCGTGGATTTCACGAAGGTGTTCTTTTCATCCCTGCTCGGAGGAATTCTCGGTATCCTTTTCCTGATTCCGTTCAGAAAATATTTCGTCAAGGAGATGCATGGCAAATATCCTTTTCCTGAAGCGACGGCAACCACACAGGTTCTCGTGAGCGGAGAAAGCGGAGGCAAGGGTGCCAGGACATTGCTCGTCAGCGGACTGATAGGAGGCCTTTACGATTTCATCGTCTCGACTTTCGGAGTCTGGAGCGACACGATTACTTCAAGGATATTGCCGTTCGGCGAAACGATAGCCGAAAAGGCGAAACTGGTTTTCAAACTCAATACCGGGGCGGCTGTCCTCGGACTCGGGTACATAGTCGGCCTGAAATACGCACTCGTGATATGCTGCGGCAGTTTTTTAGTCTGGTTCATCATCATTCCCCTGATAAACCTGATATGGGGCGGGACGGTCATCGATCTGATGAACACCGGCATCGGTACGACAGTGTCGGAAATGTCTGCAGAAACCATTTTCACTGAATATGCGCGGCACATAGGCATCGGAGGTATCGCTACGGCAGGAATTATCGGAATCATCAAGTCTTTCGGAGTGATAAAATCCGCCATTGCCCTGGCCACAGGGGAGTTCAAAAAGAAAAAATCGGCTGAGAAGACGGAAGTGGAGCGCACCCAAAGGGATATTTCGATGAAGATAGTGATTACCGGCATCGGACTGACGCTCATCGCAGTATTCCTGTTTTTCGCGTTCGGCGTGGTGGACAATATATGGCATGCGGTAATCGGCGTACTGGTCGTGGGAATCATCGCGTTCCTGTTCACGACCGTGGCAGCCAATGCCATAGCCATCGTCGGTTCGAATCCTGTCAGCGGAATGACGCTGATGACGCTGATTCTGGCGTCCCTGATTATGGTGGCTGCCGGGCTCAAGGGCACTGCAGGTATGACTGCCGCCCTGATTATAGGAGGCGTGGTCTGCACGGCGCTTTCGGTGGCAGGAGCATTCGTGACAGATTTCAAGATAGGATACTGGATAGGTTCTACGCCGAAAAAACAGGAAAGCTGGAAATTCCTGGGCACTCTCGTGGCTGCCGCTACCGTAGGAGGCGTGATGCTGGTTCTGAACAAGACATACGGCTTTACCGGAGAAAATGCTCTCGTGGCCCCTCAGGCCAACGCCATGGCGGCTGTAATCGAGCCGATGATGAACGGCGGGAACGCTCCGTGGCTGATGTACGGCATAGGAGCGGTCATAGCCGTCATCCTGACTGTATTCAAGGTTCCCGCACTGGCTTTCGCTCTCGGAATGTTCATACCGCTGGACCTGAATCTGCCGATGCTGGTCGGAGGTGCGATTTCGTGGTTCGTGGGAAGCCGCAGCAAGGATCCTGAACTGAACGCCGCCAGAACGGAGAAAGGCACGCTGATAGCATCCGGATTCATAGCCGGAGGCGCACTGATGGGCGTAGTCAGCGCTGTCCTGAAATTCGCGGACGTAGACTGGTACGTCGCACCTTCCGTATGGACGGAACCGGTAGCGATAATTCCATACGCCCTTCTGATCGGGTATATAATATGGGATTCAATACGTGCGAAAAAACTGCCGGATAACCGGCAATGACCGTTTGTATAAAGAGAATGGAGGTCCTGATAAAACCGGACCTCCATTCTCTTTTTTTCAGGCACTTGTTTTACCCGAGCATTTCCTTTACTCTGGCATAAACGTTAGAAGCGGTGAAGCCGAGCTTTTCATCGAGGACCTTGTACGGGGCGGAATATCCGAATGAATTAAGTCCCCATACACGTCCGTTGGCTCCGACAAGACTTTCCAGCGTGGCCGACAGCCCGGCGGTGAGTCCGAAGATTTTGGCTCCCTGCGGGAGAATACTCTCCTGATACATTCTGTCCTGACATCTGAACAGTCCTTCTGACGGCACGGACACGATTCTGACGCGGATGCCGTCGGCACGGAGCAGGTCGGCTCCCGAAACCAGGGTGGATACTTCTGAACCGGAAGCCACAAGTATTACATCCGGGTTCGCATCGGAACCGCTTACTATGTATGCGCCGCGGCTGACCTGGGAGTAGTCGTTGCCTGCCGGCAGATTTTCCACATTCTGTCTGGAGAAAATCAGGGCGGTCGGCGAAGACATATTCTCCATCGCGAGTTTCCAGGCCCGGGTCGTCTCCTCGACATCTGCGGGACGAAGCACCAGCATGGAGTTCTTCCCGCTGTGGTTCTTCATCCTTTCCATCAGCCTCATCTGCATCTCCTGCTCGACAGGTTCATGCGTAGGTCCGTCTTCCCCTACCCTGAAGGCATCGTGCGACCAGATGAATTTCACCGGGACTTCCATCAGGGCGGCCATACGGATGGCCGGTTTCATATAATCCGAGAAAACGAAGAATGTAGCGCAGGCCGCTGTCACTCCTCCGTGAAGCATCATTCCGATACAGCAGCAAGCCATCGTCAGTTCGGATACGCCTGCCTGGAAAAACGCCCCGGAGAAATCTCCTTTTCTGAAAGAATGCGTCTTCTTAAGAAAGCCGTCCGTCTTGTCGGAATTCGACAGATCGGCAGAAGACACTATCATATTTTCCACATGGTCAGCCAGATAACTCAAGACTGCAGAAGAGCCGACCCGCGTGGCGGAGCCTGCCTTCTGTACGATGGAATCCCAGTCCAGAACAGGCAGTTCACCGGCAAACCATTTCTTCATTTTGGCCGCCAGGACCGGATTTTCCTCCGCCCATTTTGCGGCGGCAGCCTTTTTCTCTCCGACAATGGCCTTCAATTCTTCCCTTCTGGCATCATATAGTGCCCTGACCTCCGGAAAAATAACGAAAGGCTCTTCCGGATTTCCCCCGAGATTCTTCACGGTATTCAGGTAGGCATCGCCTCCGAGCGGGGCCCCGTGAGTGGCACAGCACTTTTCATAACTCGTGCCGTCCGCCCTGCGGGCGCCTTTTCCCATCACGGTATGCCCTATGATGAGAGCCGGCCTGTCATCCACTGATTTGGCCCAGTCGAGGGCCCGGCGTATCTGTTCCACGTCGTTCCCGTCTATGGTCATCACGGCCCAACCCCAGGCCTTGTATTTCATCTCTATGTCCTCCGACGTCACTTCATCGGTGGATGATGAAAGCTGGATATCGTTGGAATCATAGAACATCACCAGATTGTCCAGGCCGAGGTGTCCCGCTATACGGCCGGCTCCCTGGGATATCTCCTCCTGGATGCCGCCATCGGAAATATAGGCGTAGATGGTCTGGTTCATCTGCTCGCCTAATCTGGCTTTCAAGAACTTGGCAGCGATAGCTGCACCTACGGCATAGGTATGGCCCTGTCCGAGTGGCCCGGAAGTGTTTTCTATGCCGCGGGCGACATTGACCTCCGGATGCCCGGGAGTAGGGCTCCCCCACTGTCTGAACTGCTTCAGTTCGTCCAAAGTATATTTCCCGGAGAGAGCCAGCACGGAATACAGCATCGGCGACATATGCCCTGGATCGAGGAAAAACCTGTCACGCCCTTCCCATTGAGGGTTTTCGGGATCGTAGACCAGATACTCCGAATACAACACGTTTATAAAATCGGCGCCGCCCATAGCTCCGCCGGGATGTCCGGATTTTGCCTTTTCCACCATAGCTGCCGTCAGAAGCCTGATATTGTCGGCAGCCCTGTCCATAAGTTTCTTGTCGTTCATGGTCTATCGCTTAAACTGAAGCCAGTGTCCGGCGATTCTAAAGGTTCGGATTCAGAGTCTTCCAGTCGGCCACGGCAGGGATGATTCCCAGTCCGATGATTTCATCGCGCATCTTGCAGAGGTGTTCGTAGGAAGCCTGAAGGGCAGCCATTTCTTCTGCCGTACCTTTGACCTGGGTATAATGCACTCCCGTTCCGTCGATGACGGTAGGCATAGCCATCATCACATTGTGATACTCCGGCGTATTCACATAGCAGCCTGCCGGCCAGGTGAACGGTTTTCCGCCCATAGCGGCGGCTATCATCTCTATGGATACGTATGACGGACTCTGGAATGACGAACGGCCTCTCAGTTCGATGATTTTCTTTCCTCCCTGGATGACATCGCCCTTTATTTCATCCCACCTTACCAGCGGAAGTTTCGTTCCGAGAAGTTCTGCAAAAGGCACTCCGTCCACTTTGGCTTCCGATGCGAAGACAGCCATCTGCTCGCCATGGCCTCCGTAAGTGTGGCAGCCCGTCACCTTGCTCTGCTGTACACCGAATTCCTGAGCCAGTGCGCTCTGAAGCCGTGTAGAATCAAGGGCAGCCAGAGTAGTCAGCTGTGACGGCTTCAGCCCGGAATGGAGAAGGGTTACCAGACCTGTCAGGTCGGCAGGGTTGAAAATAATCACCACATGCCTTACATCGGGACAATATGACTTGATATCCTTACCGAGCTGCTCGGCGATTTCGCAGTTGCCTTTCAACAGGTCTTCGCGGGTCATTCCCTGCTTGCGCGGCGCACCGCCGGAAGAAACCACATATCCGGCTCCGGTCAGAGCTTCCTTAATATCATCCGTATAAGTGATTTCCGCACCTTCGAATGCGCAGTGATACATCTCCTCAGCCACGCCCTTCAGACCGGCGGCATACGGGTCGTAAAGGCAGAGATTCGGAGTAAGTCTCATCATCATGGCTGTCTGAGCCATATTGGACCCGATCATTCCGGCAGCGCCGATGATAGTAAGTTTATCATTTGTCAAAAAATCCATAATACATTATTTTTAAAAATCAATTTCAGAACAATTCTACAAATATAATAATTTCTTCGAGATATGTTCCCAATATTGTCTTGATTGAAAGATTTTTCGGAAATTTCAAAACAGTTTTCTATATTTGCAGTCCGAACCTCTCCGGCAGGATTTTACCGGCTTGCCGCCCTGACGGAATTTTATTAACTTATTGATTGGAACGTGGAACCTCCCAGTTCAATATTAAAGACTTCTATCGAAGCGGACCCGATTTCTGATGATCCGCTGTCGGACTGCATTCTAATGATATTCGGAAGACCTGCCGGCTCTGAAGACAGAGGCGGTTCTTGTTTCGTATGCGCATACAACGTGCATACGGGCACTTCATTTATCGGCCTGACCGGAGACATCGTTTCATAACGCACTTGACACAAATACATTTTATAACGGGAAATGGGACTTTATCTGAGAAAAACCCTTGAGAACAAAGCTGAAATAGCTGTCTGGGAAATCACCGAGACAGAAGAAGAACTTATAAACATGAGTTCCGTACCGACGGACGAGATGGAAGAAATTTCGCTGATACGGAACGAAAGTCTCCGCAAGCAGAAACTTGCGGTGCGGGCTCTGCTCAACGAGGTATTCGAAGAAAAGGTTTACCTCGGACATCATGACAACGGGAAACCGTTCCTCGAAAACTGCATCACGAACATCAGCATCACCCACTGCGAAAAGTACGTGGCCATCATCACCCATCAGGAAGACGACCTCGGCATCGACATCGAAAGCCTCGACCGGGATTTCTCCGCTGTAGAGCAGAAAGCGCTGTCGGAGGAGGAAATCGAAGACCTGGACGATGACCAGAAGAACGAACAGCTCGCCATATACTGGTGCGCAAAGGAAGCCATCTACAAGAGGATGTCCCAGAACAGGGTGGATTTCGCCGAGCAGATAGAGGTGGAAAAGTTCACGCTGAAAGGCAAGGGCGAGCTCGAAGCCACATTCACGCACAAGGACGGGCACGAAGAGGAATTCGACCTCGGATATGTCTTTTTCGACCGGCATGTCCTGGTCTGGGTCGTGGGTTAGCGATGTAACAGCATTGTTATCCAGTTTTGAAAATTTCTAATTTACGTTTTTATTAAATCCCTGTCGACTAATAAGTTAACAGGGATTTACCGTATTGTGGAAAACTTTTTAGAGGCATTCTCCGACATCATATCGATAATTGGACTATCTTTGCTCTCCGAGAATCCGGTTCAAGGATAACGCAGGAATATTTTTCCCTATTTTTTTAAAACAACATCTCTATTATGGTAAAATTTGTAGTTAAACGTGACGGGCGTATTGTCGATTTCGACAAGAGGAAAATAGTGGATGCCGTACTGAAGGCGATGGATGTCACGGAAGAGGGCGAAGACATAGTACTGGCGGCGGAAATCGCTGCAGCGATAGCCAAAATCGATACGGAGAGCATGAGCGTGGAGGACATCCAGGACCATGTGGAGATGGAACTGATGAACAGTCCGCGCAAGGAGGTAGCCAAGAAATACATAGCGTACAGGAACCAGAGAAATCTGGCCAGGAAAGCCAAATCGCGCGAGATTTTCAAGGAGATCATCGAGGCCCAGGCCACCGATGTCACCCGGGAAAACGCCAATATGAATGCGGATACTCCGGCCGGCATGATGATGAAGTTCGCATCCGAATCCACAAAATCGTTCGTGGACGAGTGCCTGCTGTCCGAGGATGTCAAGGAAGCCGTACAGAACGGCTATATCCATATCCATGACAAGGACTACTATCCTACCAAGAGCCTTACCTGCGTACAGCACCCTCTCGACAAAATCCTGAAGAACGGGTTTTTCGCCGGACATGGGGAATCGCGTCCTGCCAAGAGAATCGAGACTGCCAGCATCCTCGGATGCATTTCCATGGAAACGGTCCAGAATGAGATGCATGGCGGACAGGCCATCCCGGCATTCGACTTTTATATGGCCCCTTTCGTCAGGAAGACTTTCCACGAGGAGCTCGACAAGATAAGCGACATGCTCGGACAGGACTTCAGCCATCTGAAAGACATTCAGATAGATGACTACATAAAAAGGGACCTGCTCGGAATCCAGGGAGAGGAAAGGGTTCTCCAGCATGCCATAAACATGACAGTGAGCCGCGTTCACCAGTCCATGGAGGCGTTCGTACACAACATGAATTCCATCCATTCCCGCGGCGGGAACCAGGTGGTATTCAGTTCCATAAACTACGGAACAGACACGTCTGCGGAAGGCCGCTGCGTCATCAGGGAAATTCTGAACACCACCTACGAAGGTGTCGGAAACGGCTCTACGGCCATCTTCCCTATCCAGATATGGAAGAAGAAAAGAGGCGTGAGCTATCTGCCGGAAGACAGGAACTATGACCTGTACAAGTTCGCCTGCAAGGTTTCCGCCAGAAGGTTCTTCCCGAATTTCCTGAATCTGGACGCCACTTTCAACCGGCACGAACTCTGGAGGGCGGATGACCCTGAACGATACAACTACGAGGTCGCTACCATGGGATGCCGCACCAGGGTATTCGAAAACCGCTTCGGGCCGAAGACTTCCATCGGAAGGGGAAACCTGTCATTCTCTACCATAAACATCGTGCGTCTCGCCATAGAATGCATGGGCGAACCCGACCAGAGCAAGAGGATACAGATGTTCTTCGAGAAACTCGACTGGGCCCTGAACATCACGGCAAAACAGCTCTGCGAAAGATACAATTTCCAGAAGACAGCCCTCAAGAAGCAGTTCCCTCTGCTTATGGGAGCTCTCTGGCTCGGCAGCGAGAATCTGAATGACGACGATACGATAGAGGCAGTCATCAATCAGGGCACGCTCGGAATCGGTTTCATCGGTCTGGCCGAAACACTCATAGCTCTGATCGGCAAGCACCACGGTGAATCCGAAGAAGCCCAGGCGCTCGGACTGAGAATCGTTTCCTACATGAGAGACAAGGTCAACGAATTCTCGGAAAGGTTCCAGCACAATTTCAGCGTACTCGCCACTCCTGCGGAGGGACTTGCAGGACGGTTCACCAAGATGGACAAAAAGAAATTCGGCATAATCCCGGGAATTACGGACAAGGAATATTACACGAACTCGAACCACGTGCCGGTATACTATCACTGCACACCGAAGCACAAGGCCGAAGTCGAGGCCCCGTACCATGCCCTGACAGGAGGCGGACACATCTTCTATGTGGAAATCGACGGCGATGCCACCCATAATCCTGAAGCCATTATGGCCATAGTGGACCTGATGGACAAATACAACATGGGATACGGCTCGGTGAACCACAACAGAAACCGGTGCATGGACTGCGGTTTCGAGAATGCCGATGCGGATCTCGAAGAATGTCCTAAGTGCCACAGTCACAATATCGACAAGCTCCAGCGCATCACCGGCTATCTGGTAGGCACCACGGCCAGATGGAACAGCGCCAAGCTGGCCGAACTCAAAGACCGCATAGTCCATAAATAAATCCAGGGTATCACGCATTCCGGCATTATGAACATACGTATTCTGGACATACTGGAGGAAACCATGGCCGACGGGCCGGGACTGAGGACATCGATATACTGCGCAGGGTGCCAGCATCACTGCCCCGGATGCCACAATCCACAGTCCTGGGATCCGTGCGGAGGACACGAAGCCTCGGTGGACGAACTGCTCGAAATCATCAAGTCCGATGAATTCAGCAATGTCACGTTCACCGGAGGAGATCCTCTGTATCAGGTGGATGCGTTCACCGAACTGGCCCGCAAAATCAAGGAGGAAACATCCAAGACCATCTGGTGCTACACCGGATTCACTTACGAGAATATTCTGAAGGACAGCAGGCTGTCACAGATTCTGCCATATCTGGACGTTCTGGTGGACGGCCCGTTCATCCAGGCAAAGAGGGACACCGAACTGCTGTTCCGCGGCAGTTCGAACCAGAGAATCATATATCTGCATGGAAATCCCGAAGAAGAAGTCATCCCCGGGACTGTGGCGACAGTACCGCTGAGATGAACCTGTTTTCAGGAGTCACGGAATCATAGACCTTGTCATAGCCGCACTCCGGACACCAGCCACCGCCGAGCAGGACATATTCTAAAGACGATTCGAACCGGTGCCCATGCTCGCACTCCCACATATAGAGTTTTCCCTTCGGGCGCACGGAAGATACCTCGGACGGGTCAGAAATCCCGCAGGGACCGAGGAATTTCCCTCCCCTGAACTCTGCGGCGGCTTCTATTTCAGCATCCGGGAGTTCATAGACGGATACCGACGAATCATATCCTTTCGGCAAATCCACCACCTGACCGGCTGCCCGGGCCTTTTCGAGATTGGGCTCAAGATATTCCGGCCTCATCAGCTCCCAGGACCTAATGCTTTCGTATTCCGCCTTGGAACCGTAATAAGCCTCGAGTTTCTTCTCATCGTCTTTCACCCACGCCTGCGTTCCCAGCTCCCGGTGCAACGTCATCGGTTTCAGTAAAGCCCTGATGAGACGGGACGGGACAAATCTCGCCAGAGAATAATACCACGGAAGACGCGAAGCCAGATGTCTGAAATATTCATCCACCGGGATATTCGCCCTGAAATGCAGATAGTTTTCCAGTACGTCGGCATCCTTGTACCACATCCCGTGGAAATTCTTCAAAGCAAACCACTGCGGTTCGAACACCTTTTCTATATTCTTGATTCCGAGCGGCTTGAGAAGACGGGTCTCGAAATCGTAATTCACCATCCTGTACTGTTCGCCGCTGCTGATGTTGTAGAACCTGTTCCAGAAATCATCAGGCACCCAGTCCTCCACCACATTGGCCAGAAGACGCCCGGAATCCTCGACAGTCGCCCATTCCAGCACTCCCTTAAGAGGCACGTGAAAGGCCGTAGGGCTCAGCTGGCGGAAAATTCCGGGATACAGAATCCCAGTCTGACGCAGGGAAACCCACCACTTTATACCGGAATCGGCGATAATCCGCTCCGCAATACACTTCGAAACCGAATACTGGTCGTATTTGCTGGCATATACGGGCTCGCCGGCCTCGCCCCAATGCAATGGAGGCATCCGGTCCCCGCACTGCGCGACCGACCCTATGTAAACGACTTTTATTTTATCCGGCGCAGGCTGTGCCAGCACTGCCCGGACAATATTTTCAGCTGCGGACACATTCGTCTTCAATGTCTTTTCCGGATAATAATCAGCTGCCGGAGAAACCATCCCGCCTACATGAAGGACGAAATCGGCGCCGGTCACGCCTCTGAGTACGGCTTCATAATCCGTCAGGTCTCCCCAGACTATCCTGACAGACGGGTCATCCGAATAAGGCGCAAGTTTCCGGAGGTTCTTTTTGCTCGGCCTGGCTATCAGGCAGACATTGAACCTGTCCTTTTTTTTCATAAGTTCAGTAAAGCCGGCCCAGCCCATATTGCCGGTGGCACCGGTAAGGAAAACGGTTTTTTTCATAAAATTTCAGTTCGCATGCAGATAAAGACTCACCGCGGGCGCAGCCAGTTTTCCGGATTCTGAGGCTTGCTTCCCTGCCAGATCTGGAAATGCAGCTGGGTTTCGCCGTTTATGGTATCCACAGTGCCTATTTTCTGGCCTGTCCGGATCTTGTCCCCGGCTTTTACTGCAGTAGACTTGAGTTTACAGTAGAATGAGAAATAATTTCCATGCTGCACCAGGACACACTGGTTGTACCCCGGCATCACGACTATCTGTTTGACCACGCCGTCGAAGACCGCATCCACTTCCGCCCCGTTCGGCAGGGCGATGCTGATACCGTTGTTGAACGGCAGTTTCACATTCTTGAAAACCGGATGATAATGCTGGCCGAAGCGGTCCACTATCACTCCTTCGCTGACCGGCCAAGGAAGTTTCCCTTTGTTCCTGGAAAACTCTTCCGCCAGTTTGTAGTCTGTTTCCGCCTTCCTGTCCTTGTTCCTGGCAGCCATGGCTTCCGCGATTATCCTCTTGATTTCCCTGTCCAGCGCCTCTACCTGACGCCTTTTGGCAGTCAGTTCCCGCTGATACATGGTCTTGTTCCGCTGCAGTCCGGCAATGATTTTTTCCGCCTCGGCCTCCTCATTTCTGAGGGCATCCAGTTCCGCCTGTCTCTCTTTCCGGACAGTTTCCGCCTCCGTTCTGAGTTTGCGGAGCCGTGTCTTCTGCATTTCCAGTTCGTCCTTCAGCGAGCGGATTTTCTCCGCCTGGACACGGGTCTCTTCCGAAAGGTTCCTGAAATAACTGTAACGTCTGAATGCCTGTCCGAGATCTTCACTCGCCAGAATGAACATATACCACAGTCTGGCATCGCGGTTCTTGTAGGCGCTGCGTATCAGTTTTTCATAATAGGAAGACAGTGTGTCGAGTCTGTCGTTAAGCTGGTTTATCTGCCGCTGGGTCAGATAGATACTGTCGGAGTATTGCCTTATCTGCCTGTCGCTTGCCCTTACAATGGCCTTTCTGCTGTCGATTTTCGTCCTTACCAGCGTCAGGCGCGAAAGTTCGCTGCGGCTTTTGGTTGCATTTTCCGCAAGCTGTCTGTCCAACAGTTCGATTTCCCGCTCCAGGGCGGCCTTTTTATCTTCATATGCCCTGGTATTCTGCGCTGCAGAGTCCAGACAAGCAGCCGTCAGGAACACAAGCATGGCCGCTATGAAATTCCTCGCCCTCATCTGTCTTTCTCTTTCTTCATTTCGCTTTTGCGCCGGCTGATACGGCTGTCGAGATCCGGGATTTCGCCGTTGTTGACGGCTTTGGCCTTGTTCCAGTACAGGAACGCCAGATCATATTCCTTCAGGGCGAACAGCACCTCCGCATAATGGTCCAGAATCACCGGGCTGTCCTTTCCTCCGTAAAGCATGACTGCATTCTTGAAGAAAGGCTTGGCTTCCAGAGCCTTGCCCTGAAGATACAGAATCCATCCGAAAGTATCGAGATATGTGGAATTGTCCGGAGCCTTTTCTACGGTAATCCGGCTCATCCGATACGCCTTTTTCAGATTCTTCCCCTCCTCGCTCAGAAAATAAGCATAGTTGTTAAGCACCGGAAGATATTCCGGATTGACAGCCAGAGCCTTTTCATACGACTTGAAGGCTTTCTTCTTCTCGCCTGTCTTATAATACATGTCGCCCATGGTAGTATGGCAGTTCAGGACTATGGCGCTGTCTGCCGGAGACATTTCCAGCATTTTCCGGCAGATCTCTATGACTTCGGCATAGTTTCCGAGATTGTATTCGCCCAGGCTGGCATATTCCCAGAATGCCGGTTCCGAAGGGAACTTTACGGCGGATTTTTCCGCCACGTCCACCAGTTCATCCCATTCCTTCATGTACATAAGCATCTCCACATAGGATGCGGCCGCAGAGACGCTGTTCGGATAATTGTCGATATTGGCCTTGAAGGAAGCCTTAGCCCTGGCATTGTCGCCCTTGGAATAATAATAGACTCCGGTCATGAAATTGACCGATGAATCACGCGGATATTTTTCCGTGCACAATGTCATCAGCGAGTCCATCCGGCTGCCGAAACTCCGCAGGAACATCTTGTCGGATGCCTGCACCAGTGCGCCGAGATAACTGCACTTTCCCTCCGCCGGGATATTGTCATCTGCCACGAAATTCCGGAGAATATCGAAATATTTGTCGTAATCCCTTGCTATCCTGTATGTTTCCGCTTTCCCGAGCAAGGCCGGCATAAAGGAGGAGTCGATATCCAGAGCCTCGTCATAAAGGGCCAGAGCCAAAGAATCATTGTACATGGACAACTGCCGGTCGCCCAAAAGCGAAAGAACCTGGACCGAGGAGTATTTGCGGTTGAAATCCTCCAGATATTCATAGCCTTCGTCCTCCCTGCCCATTTTCCGGAGGAGATCGAAGCGGGCCATAGCTGTCAGGTCGCTGCTTCCGAAAACCGTTTCTATCTGGGACAATGTCTCCAGGGCCTTCTCGCCCTGTCCCTGGCTCTGATAAAGTTCGACCATAGTATAATAAAGGTCATACTTTTTCGGAAAATCCCTGATCAGGTCCTCGAACATTTGCAATGTCAGTTCTTCCTTGCCCGCAGCGGAATAAACCATCGCCAGCCTGTACCTGTACCAATAATTAGATGAATCTATCCTTACAGCGGCTTCCAGTTCGTTCTCTGCCGCGTCCGTATTGTTCAGACAGAATTCTGTCAGGCCCAGATAAAAGTGCGCGGCATCGTTGTCCGGATGTTCCAGGGAAATACGCCTCAGAATATCGGCAGCACTCGCGAACTGCCTGTCATTATAGTGCTGGACCGCAGTGATTATCTCGTTTTCGACGAGTCTTTCCTTCAGGTCCTGCGCCCGGGCTCCACCGTCCGGAGCCAGAAGACAAAAGATGCAAAGTAATATGATTGTTAAAAAACGCTTCATTTATTATCCTCCGGACAAAACTTTACAAAAATAGCATAAAAACAATTATCTTTGAAAAAATTGCGATAATGATGCAACATTCGTTCTGGATGGAGCATCTTTTACGCGCAGGTTGAACGAAGAATATTGCTTATTTGGAGACGACACTGTGAACGAGACCTCGGAGCTAAGGACTATTGAGCTTTGCAGAAAAGGTAACAGAAGTGCCCAGAAGGTCTTGTTTGACATTCTGGCACCTAAAATGTACCCTGTATGCATCAGGTACGTCGGTGACAGGGAAACTGCGCAGGACATTCTGCAGGACGGTTTCGTGACGTTGTTTTCAAAACTCGGCTCCTACAAGGGCGAAGGCTCTTTCGAGGGGTGGGCCAGGCGGATTTTCATCAACACTGCTCTGATGTATCTCAGGAAAAAAGACGCATTGAAAATGAGCGATGACCTCGAGAACGCGAGGCATCTGAGTTCCGATATTGCCGACCAGATGAGCAATATGGGCTATCAGGAACTCATGAAACTGGTCACATCCCTGCCCGCAGGATTCAGGACCGTGTTCAACCTCTATGTAATAGAAGGTTATTCGCACAAGGAGATAGCGGAACTTCTCGGGATTACTGAAACCACGTCCCGGACCCAGTTGAGCAGGGCGAGGACATGGCTTCAGAACAGGATAAAAGCGGCAAACCGATGAAAGAAGACATAAACAGATTCGAACTTGAAATCAAGGCCGTTTTAGGCGATGCGCGGGAAGATGTTCCCGGGCAGGTCTGGCTCGGAATAGAGCGCAGGCTTTCAGCCGCGGACCTGTCTCCCGTGAAAAAGCCCCGGGTCATACCGCTCTGGCTGAAAATCTCGGGCGGGGCCGCAGCCGCAGCTGCCATTGCCGCAGCAGTCATCTTCTCGGGTACGTCAGACAGTTCATTGCCGCACGGAGGATACGACAATCTCGCACAGAACGATCCGCGATACGAAATAAACATCGAAGACAGAGGCGCGGACGGATTCGGGACAGTCCGCATGGCAGACATTCCCGCTGCGGAGCCTTTGGCCTGGGACAACAGACACGTTGCGGAGCCGGAGCATCCGGCCGGAGCACAGGACAACGGTGAGACTGCAGCCGGAACCGGTCCGGCTTCCGCAAGCGAAGACAATGACATTGCCGGCAGCGGCGCAGACGTGGCCGGCGGCGGTACGGAAACAGCCGCAGATAAAAGCGCGGACAGTGAAGACCCCGGCGCTTCAGAATCCGATATCGATGTCTGGGAACAGATTGTAAACGAAGAAAAATCGGAGAAAAAGCATTTCAGGACATCCCTGACGCTTTCCGGGAATGCCATAAGCAACACGAATTCGACCGTCTCCAACGACGGCCCGCCAAAGACGTTCGCTCCGGGACAGAACCAGCTGAAAGAAGACAAGGTCTACGAAGGGAGCGAATCATCCTATTCCATTCCTGTGTCTTTCGGTGTCGGAGTCAAATTCGATTTCACGAAACGCTGGTCCGCCAGCATCGGGGTGAACTATTCATTCCTGAAAAGGACGTTCAGCGGGACATTCTACGATGTCCAGGATAACGGGGATGTCGTCAAGACGGAGTTTTCGGACATTTCCAACAGGCAGGACTATATCGGAATCCCGGTAAACGTATATTTCAGCATACTCAGAAGCAATTTTATAGATTTCTATGCCTACGCCGGAGGTTCTGCCGAAAAGTGCATATCCAACTCGTTTTCCATGTCTTCCAACGGCATCGACATACATCACAAGGAATCCGTGAAAGGTCTGCAGTTCTCCGTGAATGCAGGTATCGGCATGGAGTTCATCGTGGCGGATATCGTCGGCATCTACATCGACCCGAGCCTGAGGTACTATTTTCCCGACGACAGGCAGCCGCGCAGCATCAGGACTTCGCAGCCGCTTATGTTCGGGCTTGAAGCAGGCCTGAGGATAAAATTATAAGTGCTTGCGTTCCATTATGTTACGCGCGAGGGAATTCGCACACACGAACGTCCTGAGTTCTTCGCAGTCCGTATCGAATATCGTTTTCCTGTCTCCCTGCCACAACATCCTGCCCTGATGCAGGAATCCTATGTTGTCCCCTATTTCCAGAATGGAATTCATGTCGTGCGTATTGATGATGGTGGTCATCCCGAATTCCTTGGTCAGGCCGTAAATCAGCCTGTCTATGAGGATGGACGTCTCCGGGTCGAGACCAGAATTCGGTTCGTCGCAGATCAGATATTTGGGATTCAGGGCAATGGCTCTGGCTATCCCGACCCTTTTCTGCATACCGCCGCTCAATTCTCCGGGATATTTCTTTTCGTTGCCCTGCACATTCACGCGTTCCAGGCAATATTCGGCCCTCCTGATTTTCTCTTTTCTGGACCAGTCGGTAAAGAAGTCCATCGGGAACATCACGTTTTCGATGACCGTAGCGAAATCGAACAGGGCGCTGTTCTGGAACAGAACTCCGATATGCTGGCGGAAACGCTTCATCTCCTCGTACGGAAGTTCGGATATGTTCTGCCCGTTGAATGTAACAGTCCCGCCGTCCGGTTTCAGAAGTCCGATAATGGTCTTGAGCAGCACCGTCTTGCCAGAGCCGCTCGCACCTATAATCATGTTGCAGAGCCCCTGCCGGTATTCGATGGAAATGTCATTAAGGACATGCAGGTCTCCGAAACTCTTGTCCAGATGCTCGATTTTTATCATATCGGTCCGTATAAGTTCAGTAAAGCATCAGTTGCGTAATTATGAGGTCGAACATCAGGATGAGAATGCACGACACCACGATGGACTTGGTGCTGGAACGGCCCACTCCCAATGCCCCTCCATGCGCATAATAGCCCTTGTATGCAGCAATGGATGCTATCATGAAACAGAAAATGGACATCTTCACACAACTGTAGAAAACATAGAATTCCGAAAAGAAGTATTTCAGTCCCGTAAAGTACTTGGCGACAGGTATGATAGAGGTGACAGCTACCACCACCCAGCCGCCGAAAAGTCCCAGGCAGAAGCTCAGAAGTACGAGAAGCGGACTCAGGAGAGTCACCGACAGCACTTTCGGCAGGACCAGGAAAGAAGCTGAATTTACACCCATCATTTCTATGGCGTCTATCTGGTCCGTTATCCTCATGCTTCCGAGCTCTGAAGCGATGTTGGAGCCGACCTTACCGGCCAGAATCAGGGCTACCATAGTGGAGCAGAATTCCAGAATCAGGCTTTCCCTGACCATGTATCCCACGAGCATCCTGTCCAGGAACGGATTGTTCATGTTCGATGCAGTCTGGATCACGAGGACTCCTCCTATGAATACGGAAATCACGGAAACCAGAACCACGGAGGAAACTATCAGTTTGTCAGCCTCCAGGATGAACTGTTTCCAGAATATTCTCCATTTCTCGGGTTTCTTGAAAACCATTCCGAGAAACAGGAAATATCTGCCGGTCTCTATGAAAAATTTCCTCAACATTGCGACAGGGATATCATTTCACAAAATTATCTTCTAAGATACTCCATAAAATCCAACGTTGGAAAAATTTTTACCGGGTTTATCATAAAAACACTGAATTTTTTCTTTTTATGAATATTGTTTTTTCTTTTCCGATATTTTTTTCCGCAGGCTTTGCCGACATTTCGGGCAAAAATGCTGACTACTGTCCAAAGCGCAAAATGCGCCGGCATAAAAGCCGTATCCGTAAATGTGGAAGTGAATATTTCATCAGGCTTGGGAATCCATCTGGTAGGTCTTGCCGATACCGCAGTGCGGGAAAGCCTGCTCAGGACCATCACGGCCCTGCAATCCGTAGGATTCAGAATCCCGGGTAAAAAGATAGTCATAAATCTGGCCCCTGCGGACATGCACAAGCAAGGCAGCGGCTACGACCTTCCCATCGCGCTGGGAATCATCGCATCTTCAGAGCAGAAAGAACTTCCCGGCCTGGAGAAATACATGATAATGGGAGAACTCGGGCTGGATGCGTCAGTCAGAGATATCCCGGGAGCGCTGCCGATAGTAGAACTGGCGGGAGAGCGGCAATGCCGCGGCTGCATCCTGCCCTACGGGTCCGCACTGGAAGCCATGGACTACGAGGAGTGCAATATATTCGGTGTCAGGACTCTCAATGATGTTATCAGGATACTCGGCGAAAAGGAAGACTGCAGCGACCTGCTGATTCGGAGGAATGAGAAAAATGCCGCTGCGGACACATGGATGCAGAATGGTGATATTATGGACTTCGCGGACATTTACGGGCAGGCCGGAGCCAAGCGCGGGATGGAAATCGCGGCTGCCGGAGGACACAATGTACTGCTCATCGGGCCGCCGGGCTCAGGGAAAAGTTCCATCGCCAAGGCTGCGGCTGGGATTCTTCCGCCAATGACGGTGGAAGAGGCGATAGAAACGAGCAAAATCTATTCTGTGGCAGGGAAAGGGAACCTCAGGCTCGGATTGGTCAGGAGACGGCCTTTCCGTTCCCCTCATTACAGCTCATCGCTTTCGGCGATTATAGGCGGAGGTTCGGACAACATCATGCCCGGGGAAATATCATTGGCACATAACGGAATACTTTTTTTGGACGAATTCTGCGAAGCTCCGAAAAAAGTCATTGAAGCCCTCCGGGCTCCGATGGAAGACAGGAAAGTGACCATATCGAGGCTGCGGAGCAAGGTGGAATACCCGGCGTCGTTCATGCTTGTGGCAGCTGCGAACCCGTGTCCGTGCGGGTATTACGGAGACGGGGACAGATGCACCTGCACACCCGGAAAGCGAGCCGCATATCTTTCCAGACTGTCGGGCCCGATAATGGACAGAATCGATCTGCATCTGTGGCTGAATGCCGTTGATGCTTCTACACTGATTCACCGCAAGAAAGAGGAGCCTACCGCAGCAGTGGCGGAACGTGTGCTGAGAGCCAGGGAAATCCAAAAGGAACGTTTCTACGGAGAAGGGATACATACCAACGCCGAAATGACCGGCAGGCTTACCGAAAAGCATTGCCGCTGCAGCAGGGAAAGCGAAAAATTCATGGAAAAGTTCATCGCCGGGGAAAATCTCTCCGCCCGCGCCTACAGCCGGATTCTGAAAGTGGCGAGAACGATAGCCGACCTGGCCGGAGAGAAAGACATTAGTCTGGCACACGTTTCCGAAGCCTGCCGCTACCGTATGCTCGACAAAAAGGACCTTTTCTGAACCGGAATTTCGCGGAAATTCCATAATTTTACACGAAATTTTGAAATACGAATGACCCACGAAATCATCATCAGGAATCTATCCGACATCGACCGCGCGGCAGAAGAATTCCTCCGCGCCATAGGAGACCGGAAAATCATCGCGTTCTTCGCCCCGATGGGCGCCGGGAAAACGACATTTACCACGGCCTTGTGCAACAGGCTCGGAGTGGAAGATCCCGTCTGCTCCCCGACTTTCACCATAGTCAACGAGTATCTCACCGCCGACGGAGAACCCGTATATCACTTCGACTTTTACCGCATCTGCAAAATTCCTGAAGCTCTCGACATCGGATTCTACGACTATATGGACAGCGGATGTCTCTGCCTGATCGAATGGGCGGAAAACATCGAAAGCATTCTTCCGGAAGAGACCCTGAGAGTCAGCATATCCGTAAACGCCGACCAGTCTCGCAGCATAAGATGGGAGGACTGAGTCAGAACATACTGACCATGCGGCACCCTGCGGAAAAGACATAACCGTTGATATCCATGGTATAAGTCTCCCCGTCAATCACGTATATGGGAGGATCTGAGGATTCCGACGGCATCAGAAGCAGACAGTAGTGTCCGTTCTGGAATTCGGCAGGATTTTCCGGAACGAATACATAATTTTCCGGCAACGCCACGTATTCACCGCCCGTAAAAACGACCGGAGCGGCAGATATCCTGTCATAGCCGATAGCGCCGAATCCGCCTTCTTCCGGATAGCAGGCGGTGATTCCGACTTCAGGGTCGAAAATCCGGCACACGTTTTCTTCCTTCCAGAGTACGGAACATACCGTTCCGCCCGGGCCCGAGACTTCTCCCAGTACATAAGCCGACAGTCCGTCGCTCTCCAGTCCTGACAGTCCCGATACGACAGTATTCTCCGGCGGAATCAGTTCCATCTTTTCATAGTTTCTCAGAAGGCCCGTATTCTCACCCTCGTCCCGGTACAGAACGTACAGATTGCCGTTCAGCGAAAGGTAGTCCTTCACCAGGCATCCCTGTCCGGGAAGGGGAATGGAGGTTTCCATTTCCCCTCTCACTAAATACCAGGCCTCTTTCTGCCCTGTAAAGTCATCACCCGGCAGTCTGTAGCAGAACACCGGAACAGAGCCGTCGAAATGGAAACCGGCGGCAGGAAAACCTTCATCCGATGAAAATACCGCCTTTCCGTTCCTGCGGTACGACCATCCGCTTCCTTCGCGCGGCGCACCGAGAGTATGCACCGTTCCGGCGCCGTCTATGAAGAAGCCCGATATCATTTCCCTGCCGGGATAGCGGAACATCTCCTTTCCGTCCTTTTTAATGACAGTTTCGGCCGCGGTGGAATAATCCGTATAGACATGTTCTCCGATACATCGCGCCATATCGGCATCGGACGAGACGCCGTAATCGTAGCCGACATCGAATTCGAGAATACGGTTTTCTCCCTGCATCAGGAACATCCTGCATTCCACCGTCCCGTATTCGGGATCACGCCGCCAGTCATAGCCTGCCGGATATTCTACTCCGGCGACATAATAGAGCGGAATTTCATGCATTCCGATGTCTTCTTCCCCCGAGTTGCCGGCAGAATTTCCTCCCGGGTCATGAATCGGCTTCCAGGCAGTCCACAGACTCCCGTCGCAGGCCGTCAGGATACAAAGGGACTGGAGCAGCCCGACGGCCGCCGATAAAATGGTATGAACGAACTTTTCCATATAATTCCGTTTGCGCCAAATTTCGGCAGCAAAAACGGAAAAAAGTCTCGGAAAAAGAAAAAGAATATACGGAAAGATTAAAAATTCTATTTAAAATGAGTTCGATGAAATTCAATTTATTGAAAATCGTCGAACTACCACTGTGGAGCAGGACATCTGTCCTGCGACGAGCCCCCAGCGAGGTCGGGAGCGGTTTATGAGAATGTCCAATGGACATTCGAAAGCGAGCAGCGACGGCAGGTGGGGAGAACGAATGGGGGTGGCGCCCCTTGAAAAGGGGCTGTCGCCACAGCGACTGGGGTTTAAAACAATCG
>CALVBH010000011.1 GCA_944325765.1 uncultured Bacteroidales bacterium | reverse complement strand
AATGTCGATGCGATACCCTGAAAGGGGCAATCCGGAATCAAGGGACAATGTCAATGCCGGCCTGCCGGCAACGGCTACGCCGGTTTCTCCGCTATCCGCGGCAATATCGTCTGTCCCGCACAGAGACACCTCCGCACGTTTGCCGAAAACCGAAGTCAGCAGGCGTTGCGCGGCAGCTACAGCCCTGTCCATATCCTGATCCTCCGGCTGGTAACGGACAATGACATCAGGGGTAAGCACAAAGGTGCCTTCTCCCGCCACGATTTCCTCGGGGAGAGGGATTACGGATGGCGTATCCGCCGCTTCGAGTGCCTTTCCGGCACAGGAAGATAAGATGACTGTCGCGAGGCTGACAGCCAGAAGGAGACTTGTTTTGATTTTCATATTCATAAGCTTAATATTTGGCAGATCCCTCGACTACGCTCGGGATGACACATAGGGCGTTGCGGAGAGGCGGTGACAGCGAGTGCTGTTGACCCTCGTAAGAGGGTTGTAGTCTGCGCGAGCTGCGCCGCCTCTCCACACCTCGGGATGACACATAAAGGTGCTGTCATTCGCAGAGGGACGAGGCACCGAGAATGCTTATATTCGGCACTGTAGAACGGCAGACTCGAAGCCTCCCGACACTCTTCCGGTACGGGAAAGACTCCATTTCGGCGTACATACTCTTGCCGAACAATTCAAACGCGTTGGCTATGCTGCCTCCGAACACTATCACCTCCGGGTCGAAGGCAAACATAATCGTCTTGACCAGCATACCGATATTGGTACCGAATTCATCCATCAGAGCCAATGCCGAAGGATCCCCTGACGCAGCATTCGCCGCGGCATCCTTTCCAGTCGTTCCTCTGGAAACGAAGAAACGGCTGCTGCAATAGAATTCATAGTCCCTGTCCAGATACGGAATCATACCTATCTCGCCTGCCCCGGTATTGTGTCCGGCATAAAGCCGGCCGTCAATCACCAGACCGCTGCCGACTCCTGTCCCGAGGGTGACACCCAATGCCGAGCCGTAACCTTTGGCTTCGCCGTAACGGCTGACACCGAGGGCAAAACAGTTGCTGTCATTGTTTACGCTGACAGGTATGTCGAACTTCTCTTCCAGCAAATCCTTCAGATGCACTTCCTTCCAGGACGGGATACCCACCACATCATACACTATTCCCTTTTCCATATCCACGACAGAGGGAACCCCCACTCCGATTCCTTTCACGGAACGACCCTGCGAAACCGTGGAAATCATAGAGAAAATCTGCTCCAGGACCTCACTTTCATCTCCATGCGCACGGCAAGGCTGTGAAAGGATTTCCAGAATTCTATCCCCGTCTACAAGTCCGACACGAACATTCGTGCCTCCCAAATCTACAGCTACGTTCATAAAGCTAAAGTTCCTTGATTTTACCGTTCTCAAACACGGCATGGTCCACAGTCCTGCCGTCATCTTCGCAAATCCAGGTCTCGAAAGCCCTCTTCCCTTCCTTCAGCACTATCACACGGACTCCCGGACGGAGGTTGTTATAGGTAGTATCATCGCCCGAAAAGCGGCCGTATCCCATGGCGATTCCGTTCTCCGCCACGATATAGTCGATATCATGGTCGTGGCCGACAAATGTCCCCATAACGCTGCCTGTTTCAGCCATCGCCGCAAGCATGCCTGAATTCAGCGCACCCGGACATTCATCTTCCGCGGCACGGCCGATATGCGTATTTTCAGGATTCCTCCACGCCGGTACATATTCCTTGAGGGCAATATGGAAGAATGCGAGAGCCGGAACCGGTTCATCGCCGTTTTTCCCGGTCATAGCAGCCGTCCTCTCCCGCAACCAGGAAACCTGGCCGGGAGTAAACCAGCCGTAACCTTCAATGCCGTCGATCGTAGAGTAATCGTGGGAATCGAGGAAATAAAGGGCTGCCGCAACATCGCCGCCCCGGCTGCCGCGTATACTGAATTCCATATCCGCAAGTTCACCGGCCGCGTTTTCAGCGTTGAGGCTGTATGAAGAAGCCATGGCCATATCGGCTATCTGTCCGCGCGTAAGATCCTGTTCCGCATCATGATTTCCGAGCACTACGCAGTACGGGATTCCGTAGACGTCCAAAGAGTCAGTCAGGCGGGACCACATCCCGGCTGCCGGTTTGCCGGTAACTATGTCCCCGGTAAAGGCTATGAAATCCGGCTTTTCGGCCCTGACATTGCGGCTCAGACGGGCGAAAGTCTTTTCCGCCTGGGCCCGGCGGTAGGCTGTGCTTGCATCGAGGTGCATGTCGGTGAACTGGAGTATCTTGAATTCGCCGTTGTCGCGGAACGCGAGATCGGACTGCTGGGCTGACATTGTCGCCGTAATGGCGGCAGCGACAGTAAGTGTGGTTATGATTCTTTTCATATAATTTAGTATTTCTTAATATTCGGCAGATCATCCGGTTCTGTTCCGGATGACAGTCAAAACCGGTACTCGCCGTCGGAATCTATGCGAAGGGTGGAAGAGCGGCCGTCACCCCAGGAAACGGTCAGGTCGAACGGGACATTCGTCTTCACATGGACTACCGGAGCCTCACCGGCTTTCCTGCGCTTGTCCACCTTCAGGTCAATGCATCCGTCGGGACCGAAAGGATAACGCTCTATCCCGTGACTTTCGAGCTGGTGCACATCCCATTCAATCGAACCTTCGGAGTAGTCGGACTTGATGCCGAGGATATACTCGATGAAAATCGCAATCGGAGGAAGTCCCGTCCAGCCGACGAAGTCTTTCCTGGCCATGAAGCCGGGTTCAATCTTCTCGGGAGCGTAATATTCCCAGAAGGTGCCGGTATCTTTCCAGACCCGGAATACTGAAGCATAGTGGTTTCCTGCTATTTCGCGGGCAAGGTCATGATAACCCTTGCGCCAAAGGCCGTCGATGACCATATAGTTCGTGCCGGGCCAGACACCGCCCTGCCAGTAACGGCCGTTGGCGTTGTATTTCAGATGGTCGGCAGAGAGTGAAGGCACCCTGTGGGGACGCATGAATTCCGTGGTATCAGACAGATGGGAGACTAATCTGTCGAGACGGTCCTTTTCGAGGATGTCGGTCTGCAGCGCCCAGTAGGCCCCTATCCCCTTGGTCGGGCAGAGGGACCCGTCGGAATACCTGTCGTGAAGATACCCGGTGCTTTCATCCCAAAGGTATTTGTTCACATAGCCTTTCAGGAATCTGATTTCATCTTCCATTTCCTCTATTTCCTGCCAGCGTTCGATGTAGAAGCCTATCTGAATCAGGGACTCGTCCACCAGGACCTGCTGGAGATTCGTGTCGAGCCAGACCATGTGGCCGTTGGAGAAAATCTGGTTGTATCCGTCGGGGACGCGCGGCATATTGTCCATCCCGGTGCCCCAGCCGCTGGACCAGTAGGTGCCGTCCTGCCAGGTGCGGTTCAGTTTCCACCACTGTGCATAAGCGCACAATGCAGGGAAGATGTGATGGAGGCGGTCGATGTCGCCGAACTGCCGGTAATACGAAAGTTCCACCCACGGGAGAAGGTTCGGGCCGGTGGACGTCGGGTCGTATCTTTCGAAGCAGTCGGAGCCGTCGGCGCGGATTTCCCTGCATATAAAGCCGTCAGGATGCTGTTTCGCGTAGAAATTGTCCAGGGTCCTCTGGAAAGGGAAATAGCGGTAGCCGTATCTGGCGAACTGCATCATGAACGATGCGTCCCACATGAAAATATTTCCGTTGTAGGCTATGTCGAGATACGGAGATACGAAACCGGAGCCCTCCTGAGGCTGGCGGATATTGCCCACGGCTATTTTCCAGGCGTGCCAGTACATATCCACCTCTTCCTGATGTCCGTCCCAGAACGGTGCCGGGAGGATTTCACGGGCTTCTTCGAACGGCCGCGGAATGACGGTTTCCAGCTCGGCCGTCCGGAATTCGTTTTCCGCGACGAAGATGTTCTTTACGTACGTGTTCTTGTACGGCAGCGAGTATGGACCCGACTTCAGGTCCTGCGCTTCGGCTGCGGAGAGCAGCAGCGATGCCGCGAACGGCAATATTATAAGTGATTTCAGTTTCATGTCCATACTATTCGGTGAGGAGGCGGATGCGGGCAGGCACTTCAGTATTGCGGTAAACTCCGCAGAATCTTTCAGAGCCCGGACCGTAGGCGAAAACAGGTATCATCGACGGAGTATGGTCATCCGACACATACACGCCCATAATCCTGCCCGTAGCCTCGTCGCCGTCTAAAAGAATCAGTCCGCCTGTCTCGTGGTCGGCAGTGACAATCACGAGGGTGTGGCCGTCCTCATCGGCGAATTTCACAGCCTCAGCGATGGCCCGGTCGAAGCTGAGCATCTCGATAATCGAACCCGGGAGGCAACGCGAATGTCCGGCATAGTCGATTTTCGCACCCTCGACCATCAGGAAGAAGCCGTCCTTGCCCTGTTTCCCGAGCTGTTCTATGGATGACTTCGTCACGTCGGCGAGGAGTGAAAGGTTGGCTTCCTCCGCCGCATCGCCCATAGTATCGTCGATACAGATTACCCGGCCGCCGCTTTCATTTATCCTGTCGGTATCGGTAATGAAATCATATCCGGCATCCGAAAGTGCCTTCGTCATATCGAGGCCGTCCTTCCTTTCAGTGAAGAGGTCGAGCCCGCTTCCGCAGAGAAGGTCGAGTTTCCTGTCCAAAAGGGTATGGATGATGGCATCGGCGCTGTCGCGCTCAACGTTGTGCGCATAGAAAGCCGCAGGTGTGGCGTCGGCTATGTTCCCGAGGGAAACGACACCGAGAGCCATATCCCTGTCCTGGAACCAGTCCGTAAGCGAAGGATACGCCGTGCCGTCGTCAGCCATGGAAATGTGGCGGTTGTCATGCCTTTCGCCGGTAGCCAGCGCACTTCCGCCTGCCGCGGAATCGGTGGTGAATGCATCTTTCGCGAGATTTACATGAAATCCGATATGACGGAAATTGAGAAGGGTGAGACCCTTGTTCGCGTATGCACCCGCCGATATCTGGTTCAGGCCCATACCGTCGCCTATAAGGAAGATAACGTTCCTGATTTCAGCATCGCTTCCGTCGCTTTCGTATGTCGGCTCATATACTTCGATGCCTTCGCCCAGCTGAAGCTTTTCGTTCTGGAAGCCGGAGAAGTCTCTGGTAGTCTTGTCGAGTTTTTTGGTCCCGGTCACGCCACCATGCTTCCGGGCCCCGGCCCCTATCCGGAAATTCTTGTTTCCGAAGTCGGAGTAAAAGGCCGCGCAGGTCTCAGGATGGTCTGTGTTCATATAGTCTATACCCATGTTGTAAAAGGTATAATAGACCGTCACGCCTTCCGGGGCATTCCAGAAGCGAACCGGCTTGCCGAGAGAATGAACTTTTTCTATGACTTCCGTCAGTTTCGCATATTCGGCGGGAATGATGGAACCTTTCCCGTTCCACTGGGAGTATTCCGAGAAATCGGTGCTTATCAGGGCCACTCTTTCAAGCTGCTGCGGAGTATACTCCGTGCCGGCATCGCCGTCGAAAGCTATGAATTCCGGCCATTTTCCGAAGTCTTCCGGCGCAGGCACATTGCCGGTAACCACTACACGGACCGCATCGGGGTTTACAGACGGGTCGAAGACATCGGGGCGCTGCGAAAGAAGGTCGCAGACGGCAGCGAGAGTCCGTTCCGTATCGGATTTAAGCTCGACCATCAGCTGCAGCGTCTCTTCCGAATCTTTCCAGGCGCGGCCGCCGTTCCTTTCGAATACCGTCACTATCGGCTCTACATAGAGGGCTTCGAACGTAAGGTTTTCGGAAAGGTTTTCTGCGTCGTGCCCTACCAGCAGCCCGCCGTCCGTCAGGAAGACATCGGCTTCGATTGAGTGTACTTTCTGCGACCAGGCCTGCCAGAACGGGGCTGTCTGAGTGTAGTCGTTGTGGGAATGGAGCATTATCGGGGACTGTGCGAATGCCGCGGCTCCTGTGAAGAGCATCAGCAGGGAGAGTCCCGCTTTCAGTATACGGTTCATAATGTGTTTATTTTATGTTGTTCTGTATTTGCATGGTTTTACGGCAGATCCCTCGTCTTCGCCCGGGATGGCACTCTGGAGCTGCGCGAAGTCAGTGAAAGAGGACGGATGCCGGTATATCCATGAAATCAGTTTCACCCGGCGCCATCCAGCCCCACGACAAAGCCTGGCCCTCGTAGTCTTCGAAATACAGCAGTCTGAAAGGATGCAGCCCCTTTTCCAGGGCAATACGTCCTGTCGCACTTACTTCAGCATGGGAACCGTCATTGTCCACGACCTTGACGCCGTCGATTTCCAGCACGCTTCCGTCGTCGCTCTTGGTCATGAATGTCCAGACTCCCGTTTCAGGGATATCGACATATCCGCTGAAAACATAGCCGTAATGGTCTTCCCGAGGAGCGGATGCTATGCTCGGAACAGGCATGGTGCCGGAGTCGGCGACAGGCGAATGCGACATGGAAGCCACATTGCCGAACTTGCCCTGATGGAAAGTGTATTTTACGCCGGCTGCCGGATTCTTCGCCGGTGAAGCCGGAATGAATTCGGCTTTCACGGCATCCAGCACTACGGTCGGGCTCGGCTCGAAGCCATCCTTGAATGCCTTTACCTTCAATACCGCGGACTTGTCTATCCTTACCGGTCCGGTATAGAGCTGCGAGTCTTCATCCGGTTCGGTACCGTCGGACGTGTAGCGGATTTCCGCATCAGGCGTGGCGGTTCCGAGCTCTATGTCGACATTGTCCACGAACAGGTTCACTTGTGAAGTGGTAAACGGAAGTGAAACGAAATTGCCCGAAGTCATGGAATACGGAGACATTGCGGCGGAAGCCGTATCCTGAGAGGAAACAGCGGCGGCAACGGGCCTGCGCGAGAGTTCGAAATGCAGCTGCCCGCCTTCCATAAGCTGCGAATACGTAATATATGGAGCCTTCACCTCTTCCCCGTTCAGGAGTACGCGTGAGACGTAGCGGTTCCGCCCAGGGTCATCGGCCGTCACTTTCAGGGTCTTTCCTCCATCGAGAGTCAGGACGGCTTCCTCGAACAGCGGTGTCGTCAGGATGAACTGGTCCGTACCGGGGCATACCGGATAGAAGCCGAGGGCCGAGAAAATATACCACGCCGACATCTGCCCGCAGTCTTCATTCCCTATGATACCTGCAGGGTCGGGGCTGTACATCTCGTCGAGAAGTTCGCGCGTGAGTTCCTGTGTTTTCCACGGCATCCCGACATAGCTGTAAAGATAAGCCATGTGATGGCTCGGCTCGTTGCCGTGGGCGTACTGGCCTTTCAGCCCTGTCACATCGCTGAGTTCGATCCGCATCTCGTCGGTTTCCAGGGTAAAGAGGTCGTCGAGCGCCTTGACGAACAGGTCGCGCCCGCCGAAAAGCTGCTCCATCCCGTGTACGTCATGCGGAACGAAGAAGCGATAGTGCCATGGGGTGGCCTCCGTATAGTCCCTTCCGGTAGAGAACGGCTCGAACGGAGAGGCCCAGCTGCCGTCGGTGTTGCGCCCGCGGAAAAACGACGTGCTGCCGTCGAAAACGTTCATGTAGTTCGCCGCTCTCGAATAATATTCGGCGGCTATGTCCTTCCTGCCCATCAGTTCGGCCATCCTGGCGATGGTCCAGTCATCATATGCGTATTCGAGTGTCAGCGATACGGATTCGCGCTTCAGATTCGACGGGACATAACCGTATTTCATGTATTTGTCCGAACCCTTGGCGTTTATACAGGACGAACGTACCATAGCCTCCAGAGCCTGTTCCGTATCGAAGCCCCGGATACCCTTGGCGTATGCATCGGCAATCACGGACACTGAATGATACCCTATCATCGTGCCGGTCTCTCCCGAAGCCAAGGGCCATACCGGAAGTTCCCCGTCGCAGGTGTACATATCCAGCATACTCCACACCATATCGTTCACGAAAGCCGTGTCGAGGAGGGTCTGAAGCGGATGCCAGGCCCTGAAAGTATCCCAAAGGGACAATGTGGAATAATAGCTCCTGCCCTGCGGGACAGTCGCAATGCTGCCGTCGTTCCTCCGGTACTGTCCGTTTACGTCATTCATGATATTGGGAGCGAGCATGGCATGATAACGGGAGGTGTAGAAATTCACAAGGTCGCGCCTTTTCCCGCCCTTGACCACGATATCGCCGAGAGCTTCATCCCAGAGCGCTCCTGCGGACGCCCTGACTGCATCGAAATCCAGTCCGGGTACTTCCGCCAGACTGTTCTCCCGGGCATTTTCCGTACTGACGGACGAAAGTCCCACCGCCATTTCCACGGCCGCGGTTTCCGGAGCGAAGGTCAGAAGAATCTGCCTGCCTCCCGAGAGGATTTCGGATTCAGTGAAAGGTGCGGAAAATCTCGCGTTGAAGTATACGTACTGGTCTGCCACCCAACCCGTAGTGCGGCGCATACCTGAAATTTCGGTATCGGAAAGCACCTGCAGGGAGGCATCGCCGATAGTTTCGCCGACAGTGGCATGATTGAGGTCTACGAGGATGTATTTCGGACCGGAATTTCCGAAAGTATATCTGTGGACTCCGGTGCGGGGCGCAGCCGTCAGTTCCGCCAGAATATTTTCTCGGGGAAATTCCACCGAATAGTAGCCGCAGGACGCCTGCTCTCCCGAGTGAGAGAAGTAATGGGGCTTCAGGAGAACCGGATTCCCTCCGTTTTCAGATGCGCCGCCGGCCTGTATTTCCGGCTTTACCGAATACGGGGAAACCAGGATGTCGAGCAGGTCGGCGCACCCTGTTCCGCTGAGATGAGTATGGGAAAACCCGATGATGGTGTCGTCATCATAATGATAGCCCGAGCAGGCATCCCAGCCTTCAGTTCTCGTATCTGGACTGAGCTGGACCATTCCGAAAGGAACAGTGGCGCCCGGATACGTGTGCCCGTGGAATCCGGTTCCGACCATAGGGTCGACATAATCGGCAGGAGTACCGGTGTTTTGGCAAGCATACAGGAATGCGGCTGCCGCCATCAGAAAAAATACCCGTTTCATAAATTCTGTGGTTAGAAGCCGGCGGCCGGACCGAATCTCCGGTCACCCGCCATAGTATGCAACAAAATTATGAAAGAATACTTACGGGGCAGATGCAATTTGCGCTTTAAAATCCTCGAATCGCGCAAAATCAGACAGGCTTCTTCCGGTACTCCGACGGGGCCACTCCCTTGATTTTCCTGAATGCCCGGGACAGATTCTTCACGTCTATGATACCGAGTTCGGAGGCGGCTTCCGAGACTGTCATGCCGTTGCTGAGAAGTTCGGCGATTTTCTGTATTCTTATCTGGAGGATATAGTCATAGATGGATGTCCCCATTGTCCGCTTGAAGCGGATTTCGAGCAGACGGCGCGAAAGCGGCACTTCCCTGACCAGGTCGTCCACGCTGATTTTCTTCCCTATGTTTTCATGTATAAGCTTGAGCACCGTCGCGATGTACGGATCGTCGTTTACGAAGATATCCGATGACTGGCGGGTGTAGACGAATGTCGGCCGGACCATAATGTCCTCCAGTTTTTCGCCCGGGTGACATATAGCCTTGTGTATGAGCGCCGCCGCCTCGTAACCGCCTCTTTCCGCATCCTGTCCGAGGGAAGAAAGGGTCGGGGACGAAAGCTTGCATATCGTTTCGTCGTTGTCCACCCCCAAAAGGGCGACGGATTCGGGGATATTGGCCTTTCCGTAGCCTTCCGTCAGGCTAAGCAGGCGGCAGACTTCCGTGATGAAATACGCCTGGTTGTCATCGCAGGCCATCATGGCCACCGGTTTCGGCAGGTCGTTTATCCATCCGGCGATTTTGTCGAAATCATAGTTCCACATACTCACCTGCCCGGTAATCAGGGCGGAAAACGTGTTGCCGTTCACCGAGACCGTATCCCGGAAGCCTTCATAACGCTCATCGGAAAACACGACGTCCCTTATGCCGTAAAAGGCAAAATGCTTGAAACCCTTGTTCAGGAAATATTCGCCGCAAATCTGTCCCGCCAGATAGTGCTCGCCCTTTATGTTGGGAATCTCGGTGAACCGTTTCCTGTAATCCTGGGCAATGGCGATAATCCCCTTTTCGGCGAAAAGACCCACGTCATCGGTCTCGTTGAACTGTCCGATGACTGCATCCGCCTGTATCCTGAGCGCATAATCCACCACAGCCCTGATACCGAACCTGTCCCTGATGGACAGCGGAAGGCGGCACAGACTCCACGCCTCACCTATTTCGTGGGCGTAGCGGGCTATGCCGAGGAGAAGCTCCCTGGCGTATGCCTCCGAAAAGTCCGTCATGAGAATCACACGTGCCATAACGGGACAAAAATAGGCAATCTATTCCATATTTTCTCTTTTATAGCGTGATATCTTGTTATCTTTGCCTATTTATATGACTTCTTTCCTGACTTAAGTCCGGTGAACTGAATATTAACACTATAACTGAATGACACGGTATGAGTGATTTCGACAAATATATCAGGCAAGGCGAACCCGATAGAAAGGAAAAGGCTCAGGCCTGGCAGACTGCAATCGGCCTGCAAGACGTTGATGGGCTCAAGCCGTCGGAGTATCTGTTACGAACGGCAGGCAGACACATCGAAGGAGACATTACCATCGGCGAGGTAAAACATCTGATTGACAGTTATTATCAGTCTAAGGCAAACAGAAAGGATATAGAGAATGAACGGACTGAAGAAGCCGACAAGGTATCCGCAAGAATCACTGAAATATTGTCCGAGAAGTCTTTCTCGTTCACACCGGATTATCTGATACTTATCCATAGAAGGCTGTTTGAAGGCTTGTACAAATTTGCAGGAAGATTGCGAGATTATGACATAACAAAGAAAGAATGGGTACTTGACGGAGATACTGTTTTGTATTCGAACCATGAATTAATCCGGCAAACGCTCGACTATGATTTCGGGCAAGAAAAAAATGTCGATTATCCGTCACTCGATGCAAACCAGGCATTGAAGCATATCTGTAAGTTTGTTTCGGATATCTGGCAAATACATCCTTTCGGAGAAGGAAACACACGTACTACGGCCGTATTCACCATTAAATACCTGCACACCTTCGGATTCACATTCGACAACAGCGTATTCCAGGAACACTCATGGTATTTCAGGAATGCATTGGTCAGAGCCAACTACAACAATTATTCAAAAGGGATATCCGCCACAACATCATTCCTGGAGCTGTTTTTCAGGAACTTGCTGTTTGGCGAGAAAAACGAGTTGCATAACCGGGCGCTGCATATCGCTGCACTTTGGACGAGATTGCCTTATTAAGATTCCTCAAAGACAACCCTGGGGCTACGCAAACCGAGATTGCCGTACATATCGGCAAATCTCCACGGACCGTCAAGCGAATGACACCCTCTTTGATAGAGCGGGGCCTGCTGGAGCGGGAAAACGGGAAAAGAAACGGCAGATGGGTTGTCAAATGACCGGGACACCTGAAGTCTACAGACTCTCAGGCATCCCGGCCGTAAATACAATATCCGTTTTTTCAATCACTCCTGCGGAGACAATGCCGAATCGGCAAGCCAGGAAGTGATTTGTGAACCCGCTATCGCCTCATAAGGAGAGCCTGCAGAGGAGACGAACGAACTTGCATTGCTGATGACATCGGTAAATATCCAGTTTGCAGCCAGCCCGTCGGTGCTTGCAGGTACCGTCTTACCCGTATTCGCAGCTATTTCAGTATCGCTGAGAGCTCTGGTCCAGATGCGGGCGAAGGTAATGGCCCCATTCAGAGGACGCTTGCCGTCAGACCTTCCTATATAGAAATTGGAAGTAAGGTCCACATCCTTCAATTCGTCCGGATTGCCGTTCGTGAGCTGCAGTGCCTCTTTCGTTCCGTTCACATACAGGGAGATGCGCTCCGACCCGCTCTTGCTTCCGTCCAGGACCACGGCGACATCATACCAGGTATCCGGCTCTATCTTCGTGGAGCCTTCATACCTGATTCCGCCGTTGTCGTCTGCGGAAAGCTGGAGATAACGGTCCTCCTTGCTGCCGCCCTTGTGCACGTCCACACGCAGCAGGAAAATTTTCTCGACCCCCATAACCGTATTTATGCTGGCGTTGTCATCTCCGTTCAGGGACGATATGTTGATTCTCGACTCGAACGTAATATTGTCCAGCCCGGAGAAAGACTCATCCACTACTCCGTCCAGGGTAAACGGAACGGAAAAATAGTTTCCGCTGCCCAGATTAGCGGCATTTGTGGCATTGACCACTGTCGCATTAAGGGTCAGGCTCTGCCCCATCGCATCGGTCACGGTGACAGTCGCCTGGCCTTCGCCTACTCCGGTCAGACGGAACAGATCCTCGCCATCCATCTTCGCAAGAACCACCGTTTCGTCAGACGAAGCGACGCTGTAGCCTCCGTTCCCCTGTTCAATCTCCACGGTAAGGACACCTCCGACACCCACTCTCGGAAGAAGATTCGAAACGATGATTTCAAACGGATTCACAGTTACATCCAGAACCGCCGTCTTGCCCTTTGTATCCCGGAAGGTAATGGTAGTGGAACCGACACTCAAAGCCGAAACTTCATAGTAAGGACGGAGCAGATCCGTATTCACTATGTCCGCCACTCCTTCGTCCGCCACGGTTATCTTCAGTTCGCCATTCGACGAAAAGTTCCCCATGCTGACAGTTATGTTCCGGGATTCTTCCGGTTCCAAAGAGAGTGCGTCAGTGCTGAGTTCAAGTTCGAACAGGCCTACATTCACGGAAATGTCGGCGCTTACACCCTCACCGTCCGTCACGGTCACTGTGGTGGCGCCGTTCCTCGAACCGCTGGTGATGGTCACCACATCTCCGGAAACCGACGCCCCGGCTATCTCGGTATCATAACTCCAGACCGAGTAGTCTTCGTTCCCGAGAATTATCCTCACCTCGACTGTCTCGTTCTGGCCGATACGGACCACAGGCTTGTTCACTATTACTTCATACAGGTCCTTCGGGCCTTCCGTCTCTATTTTATCCTCGCATCCCGAAACGCACAGAACCGATGCCGCCGATAATGCAAGCCCTGCCAAGGCAGAAAAATATTTCGATATGTGATTCATATTTACGTCAATATAAAAGTTACTACCATCCCGGATTCTGTTTCAGTGAAGGCGTCTTCTGCAGTTCGCTCTGTCTGATAGGGAAGAGGTAATGCTGTATGGCAAATACCCTCTCCTCCACACAGAAACGCTCCATTCTGTAACGCACTCCGTCCACTTCGATCGGTCCGTTGGCGTCCTGCACCGGCCTCATACCGTTTATCATCCTCTGACAGCGAGGCAGAGGGCCGTTGTTGGCCGCCCAGTATGCCTGTGTCCTGGAAGAGTTGTCGCTGCCGCTTGCCTGCCAGATGCTCTCCCTGGCAAGTTCCGTCTGGCTCGTAGGCTCGCAGTAAAGTCTGGCTGTCCACATCCTCTTGCCTTCGTAGAAGAGTTCCACGCGTCTTTCCCTCTGGATATATTCGCGCATCAGGTCCTTGTCCGACATCACCTCCGGCGGCATCGGTTTCATAAAAGACCTTGCACGCACTTCGTTAACCCTGTCATAGGCATCCTGGAGATCTTCACCGAGCTCGTTGCACGCCTCCGCGTAGATGTAGATGAACTCCGGAAGCCTCCATATAGCGGGCGCATTGATGCTGAAGTTGCCGGACTTGTTCCAGGACTCCTGCTGGAATTTGCGGAGATAGTAGCCTGTAAAGGTGGCGTTGCTCGCGCCTATCATATCCGAGCCGGTGGCGGTATTCATCGTCTTGGACTCGTTGTTATTGTTCCTGTAAGGACAGCCATGATAGATTACGTCACGATAGAAACGGGGATCGCGCGTACCTTCCGCGTACGGGTTGGAGTCGTCGTACCCGCCGCTGCGGGCTTCGGCTGAATAGACAGGATAACCGTAGTCGCCGACTATGTATTCATACTCGTCCACCTGTTCCTGCACGGGCTGCTGGCGCGAACTGCCCTCCCTGCTCGGCGGATATATGTCACCCTGCCAGGCCTGGTCCTTGGACTTGGTCATAAAGAACACATATTCGTTCGCAAAGGCATCCATATCGTAGAACATATCCCAGAGACGGGCATATACCCGGCTTCCGTTGAGATTTCCACCCGCAGGGTCGAGGAAATCGTCCTCGCCGTGCTCCGTATACAGAGTATAGCGTTTCGTGCCGCCTACCTCGAAGTCGAGAACAGCCTTTGCCGCCTCCTTGGCACGTCTCCAGCGTTCGATATCATAACCGTACTCGTCCTCGAACACGCGTTTTCCGGTATAGCCGTACTGTGCGGCACCGTTCCACAGAGGCGTGGCGACTGTCCATCTCGCCATAGCTATCAGTCCCAGACACGCACCCTTGTCGACACGTCCGAAATTCTCGGAAGTCTTCACATACTTGTTCGGCACCATATCGTATGCAGTCTGTGCATCCTTTACGATTTTTTCGACCATCGTATGTACGGACTCCTTTTTGAATCGCATATCATCGCCGGCCTTGACCACATAATCGATATACGGAGCCTCCCCGTACATACGCATCAGAAGATAATGGAAATACCCGCGCATGAAATACATTTCTCCGATTCTGTTCCTCAGATCGCCGTCCTGCTGCGGATTGTCGGGAGTATTGTACTTCTCCACGTTCTGTATGATGAGATTTGCATTGCGGATACCCTCGTACAGGCTCTCCCAGTATTGGCCGCAGCTTCCCGGGAGAGAATTCGGGTTCCAGGCGCCGTTGTTGAAGTTGTTCGTGATATTCCCCTCGACGTTGGTGCCTTCGCACTCGTCGGTAATGGCGCTGTTGCTGAAATGCTCGAAGAACACGAGCGGACGGTCAGCCCTCTTCGCCGCGGCATATACGTCGGAAACCATCCCGTTCACCCTTTCATAACGGGAAAACGCCTCAGCCTCGGTAATATTGTCGTCATCCTCCCTGTCCAAGAAGTCGCCGCAGGACGAAAGCCCGAACATAAGCGCAGGCAAGGCGATGACAGTCATTATGTGTCTGAATTTCATATTCATCTGTTTTTAGAATGTAATGTCGATACCGAAATTGAATACCTTCTGGATAGGATACCATGAGGCCCCGTCGCCCGACTTGGTCTCCGGGTCAATGTCCACGTCTTCCAGTTTGTCGAAGGTAAACAGGTTCAATCCCTGGAAATATATTCTGGCCTTCTGCATTTTCAGTTTCTGCATCCACTTCTGAGGCAGGCTGAAGCCTATTTCGACATTTTTGAGACGCAGATAGGAGGCATCGTAAAGGAAGAGGCTGCTGTTGGAGTTCTTGTTGTTGTCGTGCGTCCCGTAGTGAAGCGCCGGATATTTGGCCGTAGAGGCGGTTTCCGGAGTCCATCTCTGAAGATGCATCTTCTTCACTTTTCCTATCTTGTCCTGGTCGAATTGCGGGAAATCATACACGGCAGCTCCGTTCAGCAATATCGAAGTCAGGGCCGCTCCCTGGAAAAGCACGCTGAAATCAATATTCTTCCACTGGATTCCGATCGGGATACCGAACATCAGCTCGGGGCTGCGCGGATTTCCCATAGCGGCCCGGTCCTCATCGTCTATGACTCCGTTCCTGTCTAAATCCTTGTACACCACGTCTCCCGGGATAAGAGTACCCCACGGCTGGTAGCCGATGGCATTGAGGCGGTCAGCCTCTTCCTGGTCAGCCACGAAGTGATCGAAGACATAGACGAAATTTTCGTAGAGTCTCTTTCCGGTCTCCTGTCTCCAAGGATTTTCCCGTGCCACTTCCGCCTTGTATTCCAATCGGTTGCGGGCAAAGGTGAGGTTAGGACGGATATAATAACTGAAATTCCTGCCTATCCTGTCGCTCCAGCTGATTTCCACATCCACGCCCCTGTTCGTGACGATGCCGAGATTCTGCAAAGCCGCATCCTTTCCGACAACGTCCGGATATCCCATGATACCATCGCCTGTCATATCGGTAATGATATCGTACCTGTACTCGTGGAAAAAGTCGACGTTCAGCGACAGCCTGTTCGAAAGCGTAGTGAAATCCAGTCCGACATTGAGCTTGCGTGCCTTTTCCCAGGTAAGGTTCGCGTTGGCCAGATTTCCTTCTGCCGTACCGCCTACATTGGTGCCGAAATTGTTTCCGAAGTCATAGCCGTCCCCTCCGCCGTAGAATGCAAGGTAAGGGAAACGGCTGCTGACTGCATCGCTGCCGACGAGACCGTAGGAAGCCCTGATTTTCAGGAAGTTTATCCAGGAAGCATTGTCCCTGACGAAATTCTCGTCGGAGATTACCCAGCCGATGGAACCTGCCGGGAAGAAACCGTAGCGCTTGCCCGGGGCGAAGTTCTCGGAACCGTTGTATCCGAAATTGAATTCGAGCAGGTATTTGCCTGAGTAATAATATGCGAGACGACCTGTAAGTCCCTGGCTGTGATATGCTATCTCGTTGTTTACGGTACGGTTTCCCCTGTTGGCGAGAAGCATTGCCGTCACTTCATGCTTGTCTGCGAAGGTCCTGTGGTAGTCGATACGGGCCTGGAGGTATGTCCTTCCGTCTGAAGCGTTGTGGGTAAAGCCGTTGCCGAGAGTCTGGTCTATTTCAAACTTGTTACCTGTCTTGTAGGCTCCTGAATAGTGTCCTCCCGTCATATAGACATCGGAGCCGCCGATAGGCATAAAGGTGGCATAGCTCGGGTATTCCCTGTATCCGTCCTTATAGGTATCAAGCCTGCGGTTTATCCAGCGGCCTTCGGAGGCATCGTATGAGAAGAGCAGGTTTGCGCTGAGCCCTTCCGTGAGGAATCCCATATCCAGATTCAGGGAGAAGCTTCCGTTAAGATAGGTGTTCTTCTCGTTCAGATAGCCCGTACGGGAGAGTTCACCGAGGATATTGTATCTGTAGACATTGTCTCCGTAGAGCATCCCGAGAGGGTTCTGTTCGATGTATTCCTCATTCTGCGGATGGGAGTTTTCCTCCACGAGGATAGGCAGATACGGAGGCTGTGTGGCACTGATGGTCATCAGCCTGCCTGCCGTGGTTCCCGGTGCGTTCCTGTCCGTTATCCGCGCACCGAGGTCAAGCCGTGCAGTAAGATATTTGCTGATATCGATATCGACATTTGACCTGAAATTGTAGCGGGTAAAGCGTGCCTGTGAATTGTACGGACCGGCATTGGTGTATTTGTAGTTTCCTCCCTGGTTGAAGAAATTGGCCATAACATAGTAGCGCACCCTGTCGGTACCGCCCCTTATGGAGAGGCTGACATCTTCCTGAAGTCCCGGCTTGAAGGCGAAATCATAATAGTCCCAGTTGTATCCGAGGCCGTCCGAATTGTCCCCCTTTGCACGCCGGAAATTGGCGATGGCGTCTTCCGAGAAAAGGTTGAGTGAACTGATGTCGGCGCCTGACATAAGGGCGTCGTTCGTCCTTGCTTCATTGTACAGGACCGCATAGTCTGCCGAACCCAGATATTCCGGGAAGCCGATAGGCTGGTTTATGCCGACCGAAGCCTTCAGGTTCACGGTCGCCTTTTCCGCAGCCTTTCCACGTTTGGTGGTGATGACTATGACACCGTTCGCTCCCCTGATACCGTAGGCGGCCGTCGCCGATGCGTCCTTAAGAATCGTGAATGTCTCTATCTCGTCGGGAGCCAGATATGACATATCCCTTTCTATACCATCGACTATGACGATGGCTCCCTGGTTTCCGTACGTGGCTTTTCCTCGTATGAAAATCTCGCTTCGGTCCACTCCAGGTTCACCTCCTGCATACTGGTTCACGATGAGACCGGGCAGACGGCCGGCAAGGGCGTTGTTTATGTTAGCCGCAGGACTCTGTGCAAGTTCCTTGGTAGTGATGGTGGCCACTGAACCTATCATCGTCTCCTTACGCTGCGTGGTATAGCCGACTACCACCACTTCGCGCAGAGCCTCTGAATCTTCTGCCAGCAGTACCGTGATGTTGTCCCGGTTCCCCGGAACGATTTCCTTCGGCTGATAGCCGAGATACGAGAATACAAGCGGTGCTTCCGCGTATGGAAGTTCGATTGTGAATTTTCCGTCAAGGTCTGTCACGACACCCTGATTCTTCAGTCCCTTTATGAGGACTGCGACTCCGATAAGCGGTTCCTTGGAAGTCTGGTCCAGAACCGTACCGGAAACTGTCACCTTTCCCGGCTGCTCTGCCGGAGCAGATTCCTGAAGCGGTTCTGCCGCACTTCGGACCGGGATACCGGCTCCCAAAGCCACGACAACGGCTGTCAGGCAAATAGTTTTTACCAGATTTATCATTGTTTTCCTATTTTCGAAATGAAACTAATTGGCCGGATTGAATTCAGGCCCGGTCCAGTTTGCGGATTCGCTTGCCCTGCCCTGTACCCAGTCTTCATACCTTGCACGGATTTCTATCGCCGTGGCACCCGGCACTTCGGCATTGAGTTCTATGGTAAGCCGGTCGGGATTGTCGTTGCGGTTCCCGAAATCAGGAGCCGATGACCAGCTGTATTCCCACACATACCAGCCTTCAGGATGGGCAAGAGACCACATCACATCGGTACAGCTGCGCAACGCGGCGACGAATTTGGACTTTGTGGACTCGGTGTAGATTTCGTTCGTCGGCTGTTTCAGCATATCGAGGAAGTAGCGGACGAAAATACCCCTGAACAGCAGGTTGTCGCCGCCGCTGCCCTCTCCGCTGAAGACGGGATAATCGGAATCCATTTTCCTGTTCACCTGGTATGATGCGAATGAAACGGCATTGCGCAGATACTCGTCCTCTCCAGTGGCGTTGTAGAGAGCCAGGGCCGAAGCCATGAATGTGCCCTGGTTATAAGACAGGGCCACCTGGTCCGGAGTACCTATCGTACCGTCGTCGTTGATGCCGAGGTTGTCATAGACCTGTCCTGTGGACGTGTCGCAGAGATATGCGGTCATCCAGCTGTAGACTTCCTTGGCGAAGTTCAGGTAATATGCAGCCTGCTCTTCCCAGCCTTCCCTGGCCTCGGTCACCGTGAGCCGGTAAAGTTTCATGGCGAGAAGACAGCCCGGACCGTTCGAACAGGACATTCTCGATGCAGGCAAATCTGTCTTCCATGCCATACCGCCGGCTCCCTTATAATCGTTCTTCGCCCCCTTTATATGGTTCCACATCTTCATAAGGGCATCATAGTAGTTCGCGTCGCCTGTCAGTTCGTACACCCGCAGGCAGGCCAAAGCCATCCATTCCATGTCGTCATAGAAATTGTTCCAGAAATCGGCTCCGCCATAGCCGCAGTGGGTGTTCCAGTCTTCGAACGCCGGCAGGAAAGGAACCATAATTTCATCATAGATTTTCTTCTGCAGCTCGGGATCATCCGAATGCCGGATATAATAATCCGTCACAATATCCAGAGCATGTCCCTGGGACCATCCGCCGCTCCCGTCGGCACTCGAAGGCTCCCCGGTCTGGGGAGTATTCGGTTTCTCCCACCAGATGCTGCCGCCGAACGTATCCCTGCCTCCGGCATTCTCGAAGAAATATTTGATATAGGTTTCGGTACTCAGGTCGGCCGCCTCGGTCCAGTCCGTTTCCGAGACGTATTCACCGGATGAATCGCCCCTGTAGATGTCATCGATACTGCCGTCATCGCAGGATACCGATGCGGCTGCCGCAACGATGGAACCGGCAGCAAGAACGAGTGAGTGGAATATCATATTCTTTTCCATTTTGTTTATTCATTATTAACGTTTTCTGTCCCGGAAGCCGTCCACCTGTGAGTATAGGCGCCGAATTCCGCATTGAAATACAGGGTGACATCAGTCTCTTCAGTGGCATACCAGACTCCGTTCTGTTCTTCGCCCCACTGGAGAAGTTCGTCGTTGTAACGGAAGCTGTAGTCCCAGGCATCCGTTCCGAGTGCCAGCTGGTACAGGTTATAGTAGCTGTCGTCGGTAGTCATATTCGGAGACCCTTCATCCCGGCCCCTGTTGCCCCAGCGATATTCCACGCCGTCTATGACCATCTTGAAACTGTGGCGTGTCTCACCCGAACCCGCCCAGCTTTCACGCTGCTTGCGTGCGGTATAGTTCCTGACGCCCCAGCATCCTTTGCCGAGATATTCGAAGTCATAACTGTAATTGCCGGACACATTGTACAGGAAGACATCTCCGATGGTCTCGTATGTGACGGTCTGGTCTCCCATATTGACCGTGATACGGTAGATACCGGATTCAGGTACGGTAGTCGTGTTCTCTTCGCCTTCGTTTCTCTCGCGGAGAATGCCGTTTTCGTTCACATAATACCAGCATTTCGTGCCGGATACGGTCGACGTAAATACGAACGGCTGGTCGGCTTTAAGTTCCGTAAAGGTCTGGTAGATGCCTTCTCCCTGCCGGAGCATCTGCTGTGCCCGGGTTTCGTCCCCGTTGTCCTCCGTACCGGGACCGGTAATGTACACAGGCTCGTCCTCGGCAGGAATGTCATCGATCCCGTCCATCATAAATATGGAGAACCAGCCCTCCACGCTGCTCATCGCCTCGTCGAGCCCGCAGAAAGCGCGGACCTTCCAGCGGAGTATGCCTTCGGTATTGCTGCGGAAACCGGCCAGCCGGCCGATAGTGTTCAGCTGATAGTGCGTAAGGGTCAGCGTGGTTTCAGCTCCGTTGTTGTCCGAAAAGGAAGTCTCCACAGGTGCGGAAAAGTCGCCGTCTTCAGTATCTATCAGCACTTCATAGCGGTAGACCGTGTTTCCATGCGGCTCGGTCGGAGTCCAGGAAAGCACGACATCGGTCAGAGAGCCTTCCGAAAGCACCACCCGTTCGCCGCTCGCCATCGAATCGAGGGTGCGGACCGGATCAGGCGGAACTATCGGCTCATAGTCATCCTGGTCGAAACCGGGATTGACCACATTTTCGCACGACACTGCCGCCAAAAGGGAAATGGACAGCATCGCTGCAGTCAGTCTGTTGAAAATCATCTTTTATAGTTTTTTCTGGTACAAATCAATAAGAATGAGGGCATTCCACGGACTTGTAGGTTCCGTTGAACGGGGTCGTGGAAATTTTGGACACGGCATTATTGTACACGATGCCGTCGAGCCCCTCCCCGACATAGCCGTAGTTCCTGAATGCATCTATACCCCCGATTCCTTCCGACGGCACCCAGTATCCGGCAAGATCCTTCATCGCTGAAGCCTCGTCCGGAGTGAAATAGGTGCACATATTCTCGCGAATCTGGGTCTCGGTACGTGCGGAAGTCCACATGCGAGCCTGGGCGACGGCGCAATAGCCGAGCCGGTATTCGCTGTTTCCGGAACGTCCTATCATAAGGGCTTCGTCCCCTTTTACGCCAGACATCACGAGATACGGGTCAGGGGATACGTTCGCATAGTCATCCGAAGCCGGAGTAAGTTCTTCACGGACTCCGTTGATATACATCTTGTAAGCCTCTTTTGTGCTGGGCTGGGTGCCGTCGAAGACGATGGCGATATGATACCACTGGCCGTTTCCCTGACGGTCATTGCCCATCTTCTGCCGGCTTCTGAACCGGGGGTCGCTATAGGTGTCTCCGGAAAGATTACTCGGATCCTTATGTATCTTGGTGGCTATTTCAAAGCGGAGATTCTCGTCACCGTTGTTCTCGCATCGCAGAAGGAACACGCCTTCGAGTCCGATAAAGGACTGGAGAGCTCTCGAATATGTCGGATAGAAGACCATTTCGAAAGTCAGCTGTTCCTGATGGTCAAAATCAGGGTGGTTTTCGACATACTCCTTTATACCCATCCTGAAACAGTAGTCGGAACCGATTTCCGCAGCTACCGGGGCGACGGTAACGGGTACCTCCAGTGTCTTCCCGGCATCATCGCTCAGTTCTATGGTAGTGGTCCCGAGCCAGTCGGCTTCTATGACGATATTGTCGTTTTCGTCAATCCTGGCAGACTTCAGGTACTTCTTGTTCTCGTCAGTAAGTTCGGAGAGAGTGTAGCCGCCGTTGCCCCGCGCTATCTTCACGGAAGCGGTATTCGCAAAACCGGCTACGGTGATGGAGGTGGCGTTTTCCGCAAGCTTCAGTTCGTAAGGGTTCACCGTGACTGAGATTGTCTCCGAAGAGCCTTTCTGGTCTGTCACTATCACGTCTACGCTTCCTCTTGATTTCGGCTTCAGAGTAATCATATTGCCGGACACGGACGCTTCCACGATGTCGGAAGTTTCGGCCGTCTCGCCCCCGCCGGTGCTGTAGGAGAATTTATAGCCGTTGTTTCCCTGCACTATGTTTATGTACTGGGCTGCCGCATCCGGTTCGGAAAATACGGCTTCATTGGAAGCGAGTTCCAGATCCACTATATTCACTTCGACCGGGAAAGTGACGGACTTGCCTTCGCTGTCCGTCAATGTCAGCTGAACAGGAGTATCTCCCGTCTCCAAAAGTCCTGTCAGGGTAAACGTCTGACCCGCGATTTCGCTTATTTTCACGAATTCATCGGCTCCCTCTGTAGCGGAAACCGCATATTCTCCGTTTCCGGTCAGTATTTTCACGGTACGGGTCTCCCCGATGAACAGGTCGATGCCCTCTTCCGGCACATCCTCCACGGTCAGATCCCAGAGTTTCGCCACGAGGACTTCCACCCTGGCGACTTTCTTCCGCCCGTCGAGGACAAGCACGGTAGTCTCCAATACGTCATCCTCGCCGAGAGTGCTGTTCTCCACGGCATGGATGGTAACTGCGGTACCTTCGACTGTCGCCGTCACGACACTTTCATCGAAAGACCTTACAGAATAGTCTCCGTTCCCTGATGTTATGTTCACTGTGATGTCATGTCCCTGGACCAAAGTAACCGAATTGTTGTCCAGAAGCAGACTGGCCGCCTCACCGATGTTTTCCCCGTTCTCCTCTTCCGTACACGAGGTCACGGACAGGGGAAGAAACAGAATCGCTGCAAGCGGCAGAATGAAATTCTTTTTCATCTGATTAAAATTTAGTGTTACGTTAAAGGGTTCTGCACAGAAGGTTCAGTTCTGACTTTCCAAAAGTACAATGTTTGGAAACACGTTCGACAACTGCTTTCAGACCTCTATTTTGATTGGCACGGAAATAAACCATATTATCACGGATTCTTACTTTTCTTCAGTTGAGGATTTGTGCATCGTCTCCAGGTATCCGCTACGGTATTCCTTTGGCGTACATCCGTACTTTTCCCGGAAAGCCTTGAAGAAAGTGACCTTGTTAGCGAAACCGGAAGCGAAGACTATTTCTTCTATGGTCTTCCGGGTAGTCTGCAGCAGATTCTTAGCTACATGCAGCCGGCTGTCCCTGATCAGATCGGAAAGGCTGTTCGAACCTGCGTCCTGAATCTTCCTGTAAAGGCTTCTGGTGCTGATGGCCAGGGCATCGGCTATGAAACGCGGAGACAGATTCCGGTCGGTTATGTTGTCATTTATGACTTTCAGGACTTTCTGGAGGAATTTTCTCGACTCCTTGTGAGTGAGTTTTCCTTCCGCCTTCTCGTATGAACTGATCGGCGAACTGAAATAATCCTTCAGGACTTCTTTCCTTTTCATCATCTGCTGTACGGAAACTTTCAGGAAATCCGGACTGAACGGCTTGGTTACATACAGCTGGGCTCCGGCAGAGAAGGCCTCTATCTGCTCCTCGGCTTCGTATTTTCCGGAAATTATTATCACAGGGATGTGCGCCGTTTCCTTTGAGGCCTTGACGGAACGGATCACGCCCAGGCCGCCGGTTCCCGGTATATCCGAATCGCAGATGATCACGCTCGGATAGATTTCGCCAAGAAGATGTTCCAGCCCGGAGGTGTCCTGCAGTGTCATCACATTGAATTCTTTGGAGAAAATCCCGCCGATGAACCACAGCATCTCTACCTCATCGTCCATTACCAGTACGGTAGGGCGCATCTCATCGAATTCATATTGAGGCAGGGATACCGGACTTGAATACACCGACGGCACGTAACCTGTGTCGGCATATGCCAGCGGCGCTATCTCCGCTGCCGGATCGATATGGGGAAGTGTCATCACAAACTCTACGGTGCCGTCCGGGGATTTCCCGGCTTCAAGACGGCCTCCAAGAAGATGGACCATAGTCCAGGCTATGGACAGGCCCAGACCGGATCTGCCCGACACGTTCCCGGGTGCATTCCCGATACTGTCGAGAGCCGTGTATCTGTTGAAAAGACTGTCCAGCTCGTCTTCCCGTATATCGCTTGCCGTACAGGACAGGGACAGTACCAGTTCCGCGCCCTCTGTCATCGACATATGGAGGCTGACGCTCTGCCGCGGAGGTGTATGTAGGAATGCGTATGACGTCAGGTTTATAAGCACGACATTTATGAATGCCTTGTCCGTATTCACTTCAGCCTTTTCCGGAACAGAATAGCTGAAGGAGATTTCCCTGCTTTTCGCGGCCTCCCTGCAAGCCGGTGCGATATCCCTTACAAGCGATGATAACTCCGTCCTTTCTATACGCGGCGCCCTGTGCCCTGTCTCGATATGTCTGAATTCCACCAGCTCGTGTATCAGACTGTCCAGGCGGCTGGCGTTCGACTGGATCATCTTCGCATAGCCGGACACTTCCGCAGAAAGGCCGCCCTCAGCCAGGATCTGTCCGCAGGAACCGTAAATCAACGTCAGCGGTGTGCTGAATTCACTTGCCACATCGGTAAAGAAGCGGAGCTTGGACTCGAATATCTCTTCCTTGTGGCGGACTTCCAGTTCGTCGAGCATCTTCTGCTTGCGTATCCTGTGTTTCTGGACTTCATTCCTGATGACGAGCACCGCGACTGCGGCAATACTTGCACAATAAAGAACATATGCCCACCACGAGGTATACCACGGCTCGGCAATATGGATTTTCATAGAATAAATATCACTGTCCAGATCGAACACGCCGTTGTGATACCTGACCTGCAATGTATATTCTCCCGGAGCGATGCCCGTGAATGGTATTTCATTCTTGTGCCCGTTGTTTATCCACTGGTCTCCCGACTCCTTAAGCCTGTAGTAATAGGTACAGTTGTTCCCGTTTATATAGTCCACGGCGGCAAAGGATACAGAAAAGAAATTCTGGTCATAGTCGAGCTCCAGCACCTGCACCGAGTCCTTTCCCGAAGCTTTCGGGGACAAGTGCTCCGAAAGTACAGCTTTTTCACCGAGAACGGACAATCCGTTGAAATATACGGGAGGCATATACGGCTGTTCCTGCTTTCCGTCCGCAGATACCGATGTAAAACCGTTTATGCCTCCGAAATACAAGGTCCCGTCCGTACGGTCGTAAAAAGCGGCACCGTCGCTGAACTCGACCACATCAAGCCCGTCGTTGAATCCGTAAGTCCTGAAAGAATCATCCCTTGAATTGAAATTCACGAGCCCGAGATTCGTACTCAGCCAGAAATCATTCGGGCCGGATTTCAGGATAGCGTGGACAGTATTGTTCGGAAAGCCGTTCCTGGTATTGAACAGGGAATATGAAGTATCGCTGTCATACCTTGCAAGCCCGTAACTCGTACCCAGAAGCCAGTGGCCCGAACTGTCCCTGCTGATATCGAGGATACTGTTCAGTGTCACATTGTCGAATTTTATGTCCGACAGCGGTTCCAGCCCGTCCGTGGAAGGATTATAGCGGAATGCGCCATAGCCTTTGTTTGCAAACAGGACAAGGCTGTCGCTCTCCGCGTAAATGCTGAAAAAGTAGTTGGATGCGAAATCTCCGTTATTTATGACATACCTTTTCACTCCCGTCAGCACGGGAGCGTCGGGAGGTCCGGAAATTCTGGCACGGATTACGCCCATACCGACACTCGCCAGCCATATTTCACCGTCAGGAGTCTCGTAAATATCGTGTATGTACTTGAACTCCTCCCCGTCTGCCTTGACCGGGACCCTGATTATTTTTCCGGCAGGATAGGACCAGCAGCACAGGCCCTCCTCCTCGCCTATCCAAAGCAGCGGAGACGAACTCTCCGCAAAGCAGTATACGATGTTGCTTTTCAGTCCTGAAGCAGATGCCGTCAGCGTTTCCCTTGAAGATTCCGCAGGGCTTTTGTCCGGACTGTAGTCGAAAATCCTGAAAATACCGTTCCCTTTCGTCCCTATCCACATAGTCCTGTCGCCATCGACATAAATCGCCCTCACAGGTCTCTGTATGTCATCTTCATACCGGTTCAGCTCTACGGATCTTATAGAATACAGAGGCTCGGAATAAATATATACCCCCTGTCCGTCGGTCCCTATCCATATTATGTCCTGGTAAAGATCTTTTTTAAGGCAGAAAACGCCGCTGTTTATCGGCAGCGGGTTTATTGCATATCCGTCACGGGCCTTTTCCACCTTGACAAGCCCGTCCATTACGAAGCCGATGAAAAAGCTGTCGTTATGCCTGACGACGGAAGACACCTCTCCCCGCCTGCCTATCTCGTTCCCGAGCCAGACGATCTTCTCAGTGGCGCCAGTCTTTACATCATAGGAATACAGGTAGTGCCTGTCATCTATATATGATATGTACTCACCGTCGCTGTAGCATTCCAGCAAGGGATAGGTATGCTCCATACGGCTTTCCTGAGGCAGGAGGGAAATGCCGGCTTCCGTCTGCAATATCCTGAAGCATTTGCTGTAACAACGCATCACCACCCACATCAGATTGTCCTTGTCCACGAAAAAGCACAGTACATCCGACAGCGGAATACCTGTAAGGGTGATTTTCACAAACTCTCCTTTAGCTTCGTCATAATGATACACGCTGTTGCTGTCGCCAAGGACGAAAAAATTTCCGTCACGGTCCGACGTCATAAAAAAAAGCTTCCTGAACTGGTTGAAATGCGTGATGGTCGCAGCATCGGAATCCAGTCTGCTCAATCCGTAATAGGTCTGTATCCAGAATACCTTGTCCGAGGAATTCACTATGTTGTCGACAAGATTTCCGGAAAGGTAATCCGGATCCCGGGAAATCCTGTATTCCATAATCTTCTGCCCGTCGTAAAAGTTGAGCCCGTCACAGGTCCCTATCCACATAAATCCCCTGCTGTCCTGACACAGTGACGTAATGGAACTGTTCGTCATATATTCCTTGTCTGAAATCTGTTTGAGATTGTATGACCAGATGTTGCCAGCCAAAGGGTTAAGCGTAAACAGCAACGCCAGAACAAAAAATTTTTTCATAGCCGTCCGGACTCGTATGTATTATCTTACGCAAAGTTACCGAAATTTACATCAGGTATTTTGCAGCGACACGAATTATTGTTAATATCTGCGCCAATATGGTTAAATATCGCGCCAACGGCAGCGGAACGGGAAACCGATCCGGGAAACAGCCCGTTTTCGTTATATATTTGTTCAAAGGTTCAGTCAAGACAATACTGCTTTCATCAAGGTTTAATTTTTCAGATTATTGGAATGAAATGAACAGATATCTGCGTTCAGCATTGCTGGTACCGTTATTCTCCGTCCTGCCGTCATACGCGGCAGACGGACCGGTCGACTATGTAAGCACCCTCGTCGGTACGGACTCAAAATTCGAACTGTCCACCGGCAACACGTATCCGGCCACGGCACTTCCCTGGGGGATGAATGCCTGGACCCCGCAGACGGGGAAAATGGGGGACGGATGGACTTACTGCTATGATGCCGAGAAAATCAGAGGCTTCAAACAGACACACCAGCCGAGTCCCTGGATGAACGACTACGGACAATTCTCGATAATGCCAGCCACCGGGAAACTGGTTTTTGACCAGGACAAGAGGGCAAGCTGGTTCTCGCACAAGGCCGAAACAGCGAAGCCTTACTATTACAGGACATACCTTGCCGATTACGACGTGACAGTGGAACTGACACCTACGGAAAGAGCGGCATTCTTCAGGCTTACATACCCTGAGTCGGACAGTTCATACGTGATTATAGATGCTTTCGACCAAGGTTCATACGTAAAGGTGATCCCTGAGGAAAACAAGATTGTAGGATACACTACAAAAAACAGCGGAGGCGTCCCTGATAATTTCCGGAACTGGTTCGTGGCAGTTTTCGACAAGCCTTTCGATTTCGTGAGAACCGTGAAAAACGGCGAAATCATTGACGGGATTACGGAAATGCAGTGCAATCATTCCGGAGCCATAGCCGGATTTGCCACTTCATCCGGAGAAACAGTCCACGTGCGCGTCGCCTCTTCATTCATAAGCCTCGAACAGGCCGAAAGAAATCTGCTGGAAATAGGAGACAGGACTTTCGACGAGGTGGCGGCTGCCGGGAAAGACATATGGAACAGGACTCTCGGCCGGATAGAAATCGACGGCGGTGATACGGATGACCTCCGCACTTTCTATTCCTGCCTGTACAGAAGCCTCCTGTTCCCGAGGGCATTTTATGAAACGGACGAGGACGGCAAGACCGTACACTACAGCCCGTATAACGGGGAAATCAGGGAAGGATACCTGTTCACCGACACGGGGTTCTGGGACACATTCCGCTGCCTTTTCCCGCTGATCAACCTTGTGTACCCGTCTGTGGGGGAAAAGATGCAGGAAGGCCTGGTCAACGCCTACCTCGAAAGCGGTTTTCTTCCGGAATGGGCAAGTCCGGGACACAGAGATATAATGGTCGGAAACAATTCCGCCTCCGTAGTGGCCGATGCCTATGTAAAGGGGCTGCGCGGCTATGATATCGAAACCCTGTGGGAAGCTCTTGTCCACGATGCGAATGCGCAGCTCGAAGGTACGGCTTCCGGACGCAAAGGATACGAATGGTACAACCGTCTCGGCTACATTCCCGACAATGTCGGCATAGGACAGAACGTTGCGCGTACTCTCGAATACGCCTACAATGACTGGACAATCTATACTCTCGGAAAAATGCTCGGCAAACCGGAAAGCGAGATAAGCATATACGCCGACCGCGCCCTCAACTACCGTAATGTATACAATCCTGACTGCAAACTTATGTGCGGAAAGGACGACAAGGGCAGATTCGACCCGTATTTCGACCCGGCAGACTGGAGCGGAGCCTTTTGCGAAGGCAACAGTTGGCACTGGAGCTTCTGCGTATTCCACGACCCTCAGGGACTGATGAACCTGATGGGCGGCAAGGACGAACTGAACGCTATGATGGACTCGGTATTCGTGCTGCCTGGAAAACTCGGGCTGGAAAGCCGCGGCATTATCCACGAAATGCGGGAAATGCAAGTAATGGATATGGGACAATACGCCCACGGCAACCAGCCGATCCAGCATATGGTATATCTTTACAACTACTCCGGACAGCCCTGGAAAACCCAGTACCGGGTACGTGAAATTATGGACAAGCTGTACTCAGCCACCCCGGACGGCTACTGCGGTGACGAGGACAACGGACAGACCTCAGCCTGGTATGTATTCTCTGCCCTCGGGTTCTATCCCGTGTGCCCCGGTACTGATCAGTACGTTATAGGTTCGCCTCTGTTCAAATCGGCCAGAATCCATCTCGAAAACGGGAATACTGTCACCATATCGGCAAGGAACAACAGTGCGGACAAACGATACATCGCTTCGATGAAACTAAACGGGAAGCCATACGGCAAGAACTATCTGACTCACTCCGCCCTGCTCGGAGGAGCGGACATCGATATGGAGATGAGCCCTGTTCCCGATACCGGCAGAGGAATCACGGACGAAGCGGCCCCATATTCATTCTCAGGGAAAGAGTACAGGGAAAGCAGGGCCATTGCCCGTGATTATTCAAAAAGCAGCGGTCTGCTGCAATATGTTGACCCTTATATCGGATCGGATGGACACGGACACGTATTCGTAGGGACAAGCGTCCCTTACGGGATGGTACAGCTCGGCCCGAGCAACATCCATAAAGGCTGGGACTGGTGCTCGGCATATCATTACAGCGACAGCGTCCTCATCGGCTTCTCACATACCCACCTGAGCGGGACAGGATGTACTGATCTCGGAGACATTCTCGTGATGCCCCTCAACGAAATCAGGACTCCCCGGGGGAATCAGGACGATTTCGAAGGAGGATATGCCTCGCTCTATTCCCACGACACAGAAATCGCCCGCCCCGAATATTACTCGGTTATGGTCGAGCGCTATGGAATAAAAGCCGAACTTACGTCCACCGACAGGGTCGGCTTCCACCGATACACCTATCCGTCCGGCAAGCCGGCTTCACTTCTGATAGATCTCCGGGAAGGCAACGGCTCCAATGCTTATGAAAGCTACATCCGCAAAGTAGATGACTACACGGTAGAAGGATACAGATATGTCAGAGGATGGAGTCCTTCACGCAAGGTCTATTTCGTCCTGAAAAGCGACACACCCATAGAGTCGTTCACAGCCTACGATGACAATGACCCCCAGCCGGGAAACCAGCTCAGGACCGTCTCGGTAAAAGGCGTTCTCGGATTCGGGAATGTCAGCACGGTAAAGATAAAGGTGGCTCTCTCATCCGTCAGCTGCGAGAATGCCGCTATGAACCTGGATGCGGAACTGCCGCACTGGAACTTCGACAGGATAGTAGACGAAAATGCGGCACGCTGGAACTCCCGGCTGCAGAAAATGACAGTGGAGACCGATGACGAAAAGTCCAGGAGAATCTTCTATACGGCCCTGTACCACACAATGATAGCGCCGACGCTTTTCTGTGACATAAACGGGGAATACCGTGGAATGGACGATATGATCTACACAGACCCTGGGGTGTCGAACTATTCCACGCTTTCGCTGTGGGACACTTACCGCACCCTGCATCCGCTGATGACCATCATCCAGCCGGAAATGGTGGACAAGACCGTCAATTCGATGCTTTCGATATACCGGCAGCAGGACAAACTCCCCATATGGCCGCTGATGAGCGGGGAAACGAACCAAATGCCTGGATACAGTTCCGTTCCGGTCATTGCAGATGCTTACCTGAAAGGTTTTGACGGATTCGATGCAGAAGAAGCCTTTGCCGCTATGAAGGCCACAGCCACATACAGGAACCAGAAAGGAGTCCCTTATGTAATGGATAAAGGCTATATCCCTGCGGACAAGATATATGAAGCCACTTCGATAGCTCTTGAATACGCCGTGGATGACTGGGGAATTGCCGCTATGGCTGAAAAAATGGGAAAAACCGATGATGCGGCAGTCTTTTCCGCAAGAGCCGGATATTACAGGAACTATTTCGATGAATCCATCGGTTTTATCCGGCCGAAGCTGGATGACGGGAGATGGCGCACTCCGTATGATCCTGCAAGATCCATCCATACTGTCGGCGATTTCTGTGAAGGAAACGGATGGCAATACACCTTTTTCGTCCCTCAAGACCCTTACGGCCTGATATCACTGTTCGGAGGGGACAAGGCTTTCACGGCCAAGCTCGACACATTCTTCACAAACACCGACAGTATGGGGGATGCACCGTCCAGCGACATTACCGGACTGATAGGCCAGTATGCCCACGGCAACGAGCCGAGCCATCATATAGCATATCTGTACGCCTACGCCGGGGAGCAATGGAAAACCGCAGAAAAGGTACGCTTCATCCTGGACGAATTCTACACCGATGCGCCTGACGGTCTCATCGGCAACGAGGACTGCGGGCAGATGTCTGCCTGGTATCTGATGTCCGCTATGGGATTTTACCAGGTGAATCCTTCGGACGGGGTTTTCGTGTTCGGTAGTCCGAAATTCAGAAAAGTGGAAATGAAGGTGCGCGGAGGCAACACCTTCACCGTCGAAGCTCCTGACAACGGCCCAGGGAATATTTACATCAGAAAAGTATACCTGAACGGCAGGCCGTACACGAAAAGCTACATCACATATCAGGATATCATCAAAGGCGGCACTCTGACGTTCGAAATGGGAAAGAAGCCGAACAGGAAATTCGGTGCCGCACCGGAAAACCGGCCTGCAGTGCTCTCCGCTATCCGTTAGCAACTATCATCCGATATATACGCTCGGCAAAGAAAGCATCGTGGAGACCCAATCCTATATTATAGGACAATATCCTCTCTTCGTCGCTTTCTCTGCCGGGACTTTTTCCGATAAGGACATTGCTGAATTCCTCGAATTTCCTGAATTTGGAGAAATACCTGAATCCCTCTATATGTCCGGTATCATCACCGAAGACCTTGTCGAAAAACAAGTCACAGTTCTGAAATCCCCTTGTATGCACAGGTATCACTGTCACGCCTGGCTTGAAACTGGTTTCATCCGCACACAGGATATCGTCCGTATGTGAAATGCAGGATATTACCACATCCGAACCGTCTATCAGGGAGTCAATGCTTTCGCAAACTTCGAATTCGAGTCCGGTATATGCAAATTCCTCCATAAACCTTTCGGTATGGTCTTTATAGCGCAGCAGTCTTATAAGACTGTCGGCTTTGTCTATTTTGGTAGCCAGACATTTCATAGTGGCGTGCCCGACAATCCCCAGTCCCATAAATGAATAGATTCTTGCCCGGGTGTTCTTGAATGTCTCCGTCGCCAGTGCAGCTACAGCGCCAGTCCTCATAGCTGTTATCCAATCGGCATCGATATGCGCCAGAAGTTCGCCCGTGGATGAACGGAAGAGCAGCAAATTGCTTTTCACCGCCGGATAGGTTCCGATGATTCTGGAAACAATCTTTACACTGAAACGGTCATATTCTTCCGGGAGCAGACAAGGCATCGTGTTAAAAAAGTCCTTGTCCCTGAGATGAATGCTTGTCTTGGGTGGAAGCTGGCTTTCATATTTGGCCTTGAACGATTCCGTGACCCATTCACAGCATTGTTCCGGAGTAATGCCAAGACTTTCTATGTCCTGTCGGCTTATATGAATCATATCTGTCCGGTTTGAATTTCAACTCCTATCGATTCGAGTGCATCCGCGAGCCTGTCATTGTCTTTCCTGTCCCGGATGGCTATCCGCACATAGTCATTGCCGTCGAATCCTTTTTTCGTACTGCAGTCCTTTATCAGTATGTTGTACCTGTTCAGCAGTTTTTCAGTCAGGGTCCTGGATGTCATTCCTCCCCCCCCCACTCCTTTCATAACCTCGCAGAGGAAATAGTTGGCCTGCGACGGTATTACCCTCAGGAAAGGAATATCCGCAAGCCGGCTGCGGAACCGGTTCCTTTCCTGTACGAACATTTCACAGGCGTGTCTGTAATCGCCCTCGTATTTATTGAAAATCTGCATATAGAATTCCGCGAAGGAATTTATATTCCAGATGGGAACTTCCTTTTTCAGACGGGCAATCATATCCTTGTCCGAGGATGCGATTATCCCCAACCTCAATCCTGGCACCCCGTATGATTTCGAAATGCTTTTAATGACGGACAAAGCCGGATGCGCCTCAAGTATACAGTCAGACAGCAAGGTATTTTCCGCGGAACCGTCGGAAAAGTCCACGAAAGATTCATCGACGATGAGTCTGATATTCTTTTCTTCCGCCCAGTCGCACAGACGCAGGAGCCCGTCCTTCGGGATGAAGTTCCCGGAAGGATTGTCCGGATTGATGATGAGCAGGGTCTCTATTCCCTTGCCCTCGAAATAAGCCATAAGATCATCAGCCGTGTAGCTGTAATCCCTGTTCTGCGGTTTGAAACAAACGATTTTATCCGGAGTCTTGCGGTTGGGGTATTCTTCAAAAGTCGGGATGCATATACCCGTGATACCGGAACAGTCTTCCATAACGGCCCTGATAAGTTCGGCAGCGCCATTGCCGACACAGACATAATCGGCGTCGATGCCGAAATATCTCGAGGCAAGCATCGAATTCACACGCATCCCCGACGGATATTCGCACAACAGCGCATCGAAATACGTCCGCATCTCGGCTTTCATTTTTTCCGTAGGGAAATACGGATTCACGAGATAGCAGAAGTCGAGCATCTGCGGGAATCTCCAGTATCCGCCATACCTGCCGTAGTATTTGGAAAGTCTGTTGTGATCGTCTGCAAAAATAGCCTCGGCTATATCGAGATCCTGGGAATCATCTATTTCATACCATTTTTCACCGTTCAGAGGAAGAGCCCTCAGATTCGGGCTGTCCAGCAAGGCTATCACTTTCAGGACCTGCTCGTAATATTCATTGTTCCCGAGCGACCTGCAGTATGCTTCAAGAAACGGCACATACTTGTTCGTGGAAAAATCCCTGCTGAACTTGTAGATGTTCACGGTTTTGTAATATTTGTCCACCTCCGCGAAATCGAAGGCCTTCTTGGGGATGAAATTCACTATGGTATTGTCCTTCCCGAGCTTGACCACCGTGCCGTCCATCCAGTTTTCATACTTGTCGACCAACGCTACATTCGGATAGCTTTCGGCAATTATTTTTTCGAGGACACTGTCCTCGAATACGAGATCGGACTCCAACAGAATGGTATCATCCTCCATCAGTCTCTCCTTTGCCAGAGACAGGGAATAGATGTTGTTCGTCCTGTCGTAGACGGGATTGTTTATGAAATCTATATCATATCCCGGAAAGGTTTCCCTTATATGCCTTACGAGCCTCTCTCCCTTATATCCGACGACGACAGTAACCTTTCCGATCCCGGCTTTAGACAGCTGGGACAACAGTCTGTCTATCAAAGGTCTGCCATTCATCCTGACCATACACTTGGTATCATTCCGGGTCAGAGGTCCAAGTCTTCTGCCCATACCGGCGGCCAAAATAATCGCTTGCATAACAGATAGTTTCTAATAGTTTTCAGGTATAACCGTTTTCACCGAGTGGACGTGCAGACTGTCCGGATCCGGCAATTCCATATAGTCTCCGTAAAGTTTCTTCAGATAACTGTCCGTGTCTCCGGGGCAATTGAACTCTTTCCCTTCAAAAACTATCGTTCCGAGCGGGAAAATGTCCTTGTTGCTTCTTTTCTTCAGGAAAGCATGACCGATACCGAGACGGGAAGAACAGAACGGCATAAACGGCAGGTTTATGAGCCTGAACACCGGACATACCAGACCATAAAAAAGCCAATACAGGATATTGCAAATCACGTATGTAACACGATGGGGTTCCTTTTTTGAAAATTTAAGTATGAATTTGGTGAATTTCTTGCCTGCTACCGTGAAAATACGCAGAGTCTTTTCCGTATAGAACACGTCTATATAGACACCCTTGTATTTGTAGTACCGGTCATAGCCGTGATGTTCGGTCACGGATGTACGGCTGTTCCTCACCTTGGCATACGGCGCGAAGTAATGGCTGTCCGTTCCATGCGTCTGGATGTCGAATTTCGAAGGCAGTTCTTTCTTCGCGATTCTCACGAACCTGATGAAGTCGCGCCACCTCATTTCTATGTCCACATCATCGTCCCATGGGATAAAGCCCCCATGCCTCACGGCTCCGAGAAGAGTTCCCGCTGACAGATAATAATTTATTCCATGCTTCCTGCACAATTCATGAACGACTTCAAGTATCTCCAGAGCACACAACTGATGTCTTCTGAGTGGTGAGCCGTCAGGATTGAAACGTCGCCTGAGTTCATCGTTCGTTTTAGAATCTATCAGCATACAAATCGTCTGTTTTCCATATTTCGTACAAAGATATGAAAACCTTGTCGTTTTTCCTTATTCCGATTCCGTCTGGCGGGCATTTTCTACCATAAAATGCAGGCGGTTGTGGACGTTGGCCTCAGAGGTGTTGCTGTCGAAATCGAGGAAAAGCAGGTTCATCTGCGGATACAGCTGCTTTATACGCTTTTCCACACCCTTTGAAATGATATGGTTGGCGATGCAGCCGAAAGGCTGCAGGCTGACCACATTCCTTACGCCTTCCTCGGCCAGATTGGAAATTTCCGCAGGCAGGAACCAGCCTTCTCCGAAATCTCCCGCCAGATTCACTATCCGCGAAGCCTTCCGCGCATCGGTAAAAATATCCGAGAATTTCCTGTAATACGGATAGACGGAGCAGGCCCTGTCGAAATCCACGGCATAATGCATAATCCAGCGGTAGAAAAAGTCCGTGACCCAGAGCGGAGTCTGCTGCGGCTTTATGTGTTTTTCCTTGTTTACGTGACGGTTTGCAAAGGCCGTCAGGAAAAAGTTCAGGATACACGGGGCCACCACCTCCACTCCGCGGGCATTGAGCCATTTAATGACGTTGCGGTTGCTGAATCCGTTGTATTTCACGTAAATCTCGCCTACCACCCCTATCACCGGCGCCTTCACGTCCGGTCTTATGGAAGCCGCAAACTCCCGGGCAGCCTGTGCCATAAGATGCTTGAGTCCCCTGCTGTCATTTGCACGGATAAGCTGGCCGGCCAGCTCAGTATACCGTCTCCTGAGACTTTCCGCCAGCCCCGGAGCCTTTTCCCTGACTACGGCTGAATGGTAAAGTTTCGACAGGCAGTCGGCGAAAAGCACTATATGGACGATGATTTTCGCGTATTTTTTCCAGTCGAACGTAAACCCGGGCTGGTTTTTCTGCAGATCCGGGCTCTTGGACACGGAAATCACCGGCACGTCAGCAAAACCCTCCGACACCATCGCATTCTGTATCAGGGAGAAATAATTCGTCGCACGGCACTGTCCCCCGGTCTGGTACATGATGACTGCCACGTCCTCCGGCGGCAATTTCCCGCTCTTGAGGAAATTCATAATCGAACCCACCACTATCGTCGCCGGATAGCAGATGTCGTTGTTCGCATATTTCAGCCCCGTATCCACGTCGGCCTGTGTTCCGGGAGGCAGGACCAGAGCCTTGTAACCCATCAGTTCCAGACCAGGCCCGATAAATTCGGAATACCCTTCCGCAAAATAAGGCACGATGATGGTCCGCCGCCTGTCCTCCGCACAGAAAGGCTTCGTCGTCGCCTTAAGTTTCTTCGCCCCCTCGTTTTCCTCCCTGACGGGACAATGCCGGTACGGATTTCCGCTTTCCACGAAAGACGAACTTTCCACCAGCGACCTTATCCTCAGTTTCAGGGAACCGATATTGTTCACGTCATCTATTTTAAGCGCCGTCAGGTTCTTCCCGTGCCGGCGCAATATGGAGGCGACTTCATCGAGAATGAACGCATCGGGACCGCAGCCGAACGAAGTCAGCTGCACGAAATGCAGCCTGCCGTACGGATGGGTGCCGGCAAACCATGCGGACTTGAAAATACGGTTCGGATAAGCCCACTGGCTGACCGCATTTATGTTCGGGAAGACATCGCTTCCAGATACGGAAGCCACGTTTTCGATAATGACGTCTATACCCATATCGGCTATGGCCTCCGAAATCCTGTGTTCTATCAGAGGGTCAATATGATAAGGTCTGCAGGCAAGCAGTATCACCATCCTGTTTTCCTGTCCGGCTTTCCTCAGTATGCTTTCCGCCCTGTCCGTCAATGCCGAATTGAATTCACGCTGCACCCGGTCCGCCTCGTCGACCGCCGCCTTAGCCATGGTATGGCTTACGCCCAGGGAAACCAGATATTCGATGCAGGAAGCGTACATCAGCTGTCGGTCAGCGAACGAGACCACCGGCGCATCGAACGGGATTCCTTTTCCTATGGCAGCGTTCATAGAACTTTTCAGCACATCCGAATAGCCCGATACTATCGGGCAGTTGTAGCTGTTCCGCGCAGACTCGTCATCCTTTCTCTCGTACACCACATACGGATAGAAAATCCTGTCGACTTTCTTTTCCACCAGATTCAGGATATGTCCGTGCATCAGTTTAGCGGGGAAACAGATATTGTCCGACATGGTAAAACGGATACCCTTGTCGTACAGCCTGTTGTCAGACGGGGAGGACAACACCGGTTCGAAGCCGCAGTACGTCAGCATCGCATGCCAGAACGGATAGTCCTCATATATTCCGAGCCCGCGCGGAATACCTATGCGCAGACGGGCACCGGCCGGTACGGGCCTGTCGAAAAGCATACGGTATTTTTCGGCAAACATATTGGCGCCCTTGCGCGGAGCCTTTTCCGCTTCGTTGCCGAAGACCTTTTCGCAGTTGTTTCCCGAATAATATTTCCTGCCGCTGCGGAAAGTCATTTCGAGGACCTTGCAGCGGTTGTTGCAGCCCGGGCAGACGACGTTGGTCGAAGTATATTCGCTTTCTCGGACGAACTCATTGAGCGGCAGCGACTTGTCCGAAACCGACGGAGACTTGCGCATGGCATAGAGGGCGCAGCCGTATGCACCCATCAGTTCGGGGATGTCGGAGCAGGAAACCTGGCAGCCGAGGCTTTTCTCGAAGGCTCTGATGATGGACGGATTTCTGAATGTCCCTCCCTGGACGACGATGTTTCCGCCGAGTTCGGCAGTGCTGTTCAGCTTGAGAACCTTGAACAGGCAGTTCTTCACTACGGAATAGCTGAAACCTGCTGCTATGTCCCACGGAGATGCCCCCTCGCGCATCGCCTGCTTCACTCTGGAATTCATGAAAACCGTACAGCGCGAGCCCAGGTCGCACGGCGCGGCTGCAAAACATGCCATTTCGGCAAACTGCCCTATACTGAATCCGAGGCTGTCGGCAAAATTCTCTATGAACGAACCGCAGCCCGACGAGCAGGCTTCATTCAGTTCCATCCGCCGGATAGAACCGTTCTCGCAGAAGATGGCCTTCATATCCTGTCCGCCGATATCCAGAACGAACGACACGTCCGGGGACACCTGCCGGGCAGCCGTAAAATGCGCCATGGTTTCGACGATTCCATGCTCTATGCCTGTCGTGCCTTTCAGCATATTCTCCCCGTAGCCGGTAACGCAGGAGGATACGATGCGTACATTTTCAGGATGCGGGAGTCCGGCTATGAACCGCCTCATACTCCCGATGAATGTGCCGAAACTGTCACCGCTGTTTTTCAGATAGTCCTTGTGGACGATGTTTCCGCGGCTGTCGAGCAGGACCACTTTGGTGGTCGTACTCCCGGAATCCACGCCGAGCCAGTAATCTCCGGGCACGGAAGTATCCAGAGCCGCTGCAGGCGTCCTGTAAACGGTCTCCGACGCCCTCCATCTTTCGTACTCTTCACGGCTTCCGAACAGCGGTTCGAGCCTGTGCGACACAGCGGGAGCATTGGCCCTGTAATTCTCGAAAGAGGCTCTGAACGCCGACAGACGTATTTTCGGAGAATCCTGCCTGCGTGCATACAGTGCGGCGCCGACGGCAGGAATGAACTGGGCGTTTTCCGGAACTATGCATTCGCTCTCGGACAGTTCCAGGGTACGCATCATATATTTCCTCAGTTCCGGTATGAAGGCGAAGGGACCTCCGCAGAGAAAAACCTTAGGTTTTATGTCCGTACCCCTGGCCAGGGAAGTGACCACCTGCCGGGAAACGGAGTCGAGGACGGAAGCGGCGATATCGCACCTGCTGACATTGCGGCTGAGAAGATTCTGTATGTCGGTCTTGGCGAAAACGCCGCAGCGCGATGCTATGGGATGCACTCCCGACGCCTGCCGGGCCAGACTGTCCATATCGGACGGAGCGGCGCCTATGAGCGAAGCGGTCTGGTCGATGAACGCCCCCGTACCTCCCGCACAGTTTCCGTTCATCCTGATGTCCGGGACCCTGTCCTTCTCGAAAAAGATCATCTTGCTGTCTTCGCCTCCGATATCGATGAGGGTCCTGACTTCGGGATATTTTTCCCGGATGACTTCCGAGGCGCAGATGACTTCCTGCACGAATTCTTTTCCGAGTGCTTCGGCATACCCCATCCCCACCGAGCCGGTCAGGGTCACGGCCAAGTCGCAGTCCCCGATTATCCTTTCCATATCCGACAGTACTGCCGCCGCTGTCGCGGCAATGTCGGTGTTGTGCCGCCGGTAGTCAGTATAAAGCACATTCCCGTCTTCGTCCGCAACAGCCGCCTTCAACGTAGTGGAACCGATGTCCAATCCTAAATGCCTCATCCGATTTTCATCCTCTTAAACCGGACAAAGATACGCAAACTCACCCACATACTGACAGATTTTAGAAAAATAATACAAGCTGTTGGAAGTCCACTTGACATAGGAAAACAGATCTCAGGAAAGAATTGGAAGATAAATCCATTCTCAAACGATATATTCTATTGGAGAAAAATGGGAAAAATCCATTTTTCTCCAATAGAATGCGCCGGATTACGGATATTTTTCTCTACTTTTGCTGCATGATCATACCAAGAGACAGTCACCCTGTGAGGGTCGGTCTGGGTCAGAAGCTTCTCCGCAGCCACGAGGTCTTCGATGATGGCATCGTAGCAGTCTCCCGTAGTTTCACGCGACACATACATGGATTCCAGGTCCACGGGTCCGAAACGTATGTATTCCCGGCCTTGACCTCGCCCGAAGAAACGTCTATCCATTCCTGATACTCATGCCAGGCCATATCTATGGTATGATCGAGACAATACATCACATACCCTGCCCAGTAGTTCCCGAGGAAATACCAGTGATGCTGTATGCCGTACACGGAATTCACTATCAGGCCTATATGGTCTATGTCCGTCGGAAAGTTCCCGTCGGACAACGCCTCCGGATCCGTAAGATTCAGGAAATTCTCGCAGGAGACGGTCGAAGCGGCCGTCAGTGCAAGGAGAGGTCGATGCCGAGGGCCACCATCCTCGTCTGAGGATAGGTGCTTCCGTAATAGACCCCGTAAGCCGTCTTCGCGGCTCCCGCGAACTCAGGGTCAAGCCCCGAGAACTTGGTGAAGGTCAGCAGGTTGCTGCCGGTCACATATATCCTGAGACGTTCTATCTTCGCCTTTCTCGTCCATTTTCTCGGGAAAGTGTAGCCCAACGTGACATTTTTCAGCTTCAGATACGACCCGTCTTCTATGAAATAGTCGGAATAGGTAGTGTAGTTCTTGTTAGGGTCTTTCGTTATCGCATTGCCGTTGGCCTCATCCACGGCCGACACGCGCGGACGTGAACGTATATTCCTCGCTGTAGTCGAGATATTTGGTATAGCTGTCGCTTATCGGCGTCCGGCCGAAGTTGTTGGCTTCGGAATACTGGTCATCGTATCCTCCGCCCAGATGTGCCGAGCCTGTGACATTCAGTCTGAGACCGTCCCAGATGTTCCAGTCGATGTACAGGTCGGCATTCCCCATCAGGTCGGAAGACTTGTAGTGATGTGTCATGATGTCCCCGAGCGGGTTCCCGGCATCGGTATCCACACCTGAAGGCACCCCTGACCACGAACCGTCGGGATTTTTCACCGTAATAGTTCCTCCATATAGTCTGCCCTCCGTGACTGTTTCCAGCTTTTCCGTCCGAAATATACGATGACGGAAATACCGGCCAGTATGATGACTGCCAGAGAATACCAGAGCAGACGCTTTACCCGTTCGCTACGGGACATCTGGACATAACTGTCGTACATTGCTGCGACGAGCTGGACATTTTCATTGATTCTGGCCAAATATGTCGAATCTTTCAGCGAGACATATTTCTTATATGACTCCAGCGCCTGACGGTCGCGCCCGAGGGTATCGTAAAGATTCGACAGCCTCAGATAAAATGCAGGACTCGAATCATACTCCGGCCTGAGAGCCCGGTAACGATCCAGATAGACTTTCGCGGAATCCGGTTCAGTATGGCTTCAGCCTGCTCCTCGTCGCCCATAAAGAAACTGCAGCGGGCGGCCCGGACATAGGCGGAGGTATATTTTTCGTAATCTTCCGCACGGAAGAAACAGTCCCCTCCCCTGAATCGGTATTCTGTATATGGATGTTTTCACAATCTGTCTCCTGTCTGCAGACGGCAAATTTAAGAATCTGTTTTGAATTATTCCCTTTTTTACGAGTTCTTTAGATTTTTATTGTAATTTTGTATCTTATTGCACTTGCCCGTTGACTCAATTGGAAAACCTTGAAAAAATGAAGACAAGAAAATCATCCGGCACAATCTGCCTGTCTTTCCTGCTTTCCTGCGCGTGGGTGGGGGGGGAATAATCCTGAACGGATGCACGACTGAAACCATTACGGCGGACGGCACTGACCTGCTTGTCGTGGAACCGGAAACTGTCGTGCTCTCCGGCAACGGAGATTCGAAAACGGTAAATGTCACGTCAAAATTCACCTGGAACTATTCCCTGTCTTGTCCTGACGACTATGCCTCAAATCCGTTCTCGGCGGAACAGACTTCCGAAAGCGAACTCCGGATAAGTGCACAGGCGCGCATACACGACGGAGGTCTGGTTTTCGACAGCTACACTGGAGTGCTGGAAATATATTGTCCTGACCATCCGGAGGTAAGGAAAGAAGTCACCCTGCGTCAAAATCCCCAAGCTCCCGTCTTCAATATCACACCTGCGGACTCGTACTCCGGCGAAGAACTGGAGGATATGTGGGAAGGTCTCGAAAATGGCTTTGAAGTGCCGGAATCCGGCAAGACCTACGAGTTCGTGACAGACTCGAATTTCCCTGTAGAGGTCCTGGACGACTGCGACTGGATAAATGTCAAGAGTACAGGAGGCTCTGAAACCAGTACAGACAACTCTGGAACCCGGAGCTACAGCCTTTCAGTGGAAGTCCTGTCCAATCCTGACTTCGAAGGCAGAAAGGCTGGAATCAAAATCGGGAGCACGGTTTCCCGCGACGGTGAAGAGGTGGAAATATACCAAAGCCTGACATTCGTCCAGGGTGAACTGTCCCAGTCTATAACATTGGACAACCTCGGACAGTTTTCCGAGGGCAGGCCATATAACAATGTAATCGATTATATCACAATATCGTCCAATTGCGACTGGACAGTCTCATCGGATGCGGACTGGATAAGGTTCAGCACAGACGGGTCAAGCGGCAACGCTGTCGAGGAACTTGCCGGGAATCCGGACATTCAGAAAATATACTTCCACTATGATGTGAACTTCGATGAAGCCGCCAAATCCGGGGAAGTTCACATATTGTCTCAGGACAACACGGTATCGCACACGATACAGGTCACCCTGAATGCTTTCGCCGGCATAAAATATACGACCACGGACGGCAGGAAACTAATGATTTCGGAAAACGGCTATGCCGGACATATTTTCGAAGACGGGACCGGCAAAATCGCACTGAAGACCACCAATGATGACGAGGTTTACAGTGGGGCCTTCAACAACTGCTCCACATTGAAGAAAATATGGCTTCAGCCGGCATTGGGAACAGTGGGTTCTGCTGCATTTTCCGGATGCACGTCCTTGGAAGAAGTCGTGTTCACCAACAGTTCGTTCAACGACGGCTATGGTATAGAAACTTCCGTGTTCTTTGACTGCATATCATTGGTCGAAATCGACATTCCACGAGGTGCCGTAAACGGGCACAGTATAGGCAGTTCGACATTCGAGAACTGCACTTCCCTCAGAGAGGTAAGATGGGGAGATGACGTAACCTACATTGGGCAAAGGGCTTTCTATGGATGCGAATCCTTGGAAGGACTTACTGACAGGGACGGCAGTTTATATAATGTGAGTGTGCATGAATATGCTTTCTATAATTGTAAAAACTTCACATCAGCCGTCCGGCTGCAGCCTGTCACCTACGATCAGGGTGTCGGGAAGTATGCGTTTTACGGATGTTCTTCCTTGTCCGATGTCCAGTTCGAGACTGATTGGGGCTTGAGTCCGATAGGAGACCATGCCTTTTACTATTGCCGCAGTCTCAGGAAAATACAGCTGCCGGAAACGTTGAGGGAAATCGGCAGCTATGCTTTCGCGTTATCCGGACTTGAAAAAATTGAATGCGAGCACGACCTCAGAAGGATAGGCGCATGCGCATTCTACTATTGCCGCAGTCTGACAGATGTGAAATTAGGGAGATATATAGAATTTGTCGGAACCCTGGCGTTCGCGGACTGCAACGAACTGGCAAGTGTCGTGCTCGAGTGCGGCCATACTATGAAAACCACATTCGGCAGACAGGTTTTCTCGGGAGACAAGAACCTCGGAGCCCTGTACCTCAACTATTATACGCCTCCTACTCTTACAAACACGATTTTCGGGAGGGGATATATGTACGCAGGAGACCCTTTGCAAAATTCCGGATTCAGGATCTATGTGCCGGAAGAAACACTTGCGGACTATGAAAAAGCGGAGTTCTGGAAAGACTGGCCGCTCGAAGGGGTGCCTTCTTCCGAATTCTACAAATAAGAACGTCCTCCGGAGAAAGACTTTTACTTGAATATAAACCAACTAAAAACAGGAATCAATGATAAAGAAAATCATTCCGGCGGCAGCAGCCCTTCTCGCGCTCTGCTCCGTATCTTACGCCCAGTCCCGCACCGACCGTGTGGAATACCAGGAGTCGTCCGCGCGCAATCTCGAACCGCAGCAGTCAGTGATGATCACGCCTATGATCGCTGATCTCCAGTTGATTTCGGACAAGATTGCCTACACCGAAAAAGATGCCTTTTCAAGGTATCCAGTCAGCCCGGCAATAGTGAAATTGGTACCGGAGTTCAAGAAAATCGCCCTCAGCCGTGCTGCAAGAGCCTATAAGGCGGACGCGATTGTCGGGGCCACAATAGACGTGATTACAAACGAGGCGGGCTTCCTCGAAATAACGGTTTCCGGCTATCCGGCGAAATACGTGAACTTCAGAAACGCTACGGAGCAGGACGTGAATCTCGTGGCAAAGGCCAAGAGCGTGACCGGGGAGGAGAACAACAAGATCCTCGAAAACCCGGAGGGGCAGACAAGACTTCAGATTGAAAAATAGTTTCCGGAACCGGATACTGAAAACCGCTGAAATATGAAAAGGAGCATTCTGACCATCATGCTGTTGGCTGTTGCAGCCACAACTAACGCACAATTGATATCCAGTTCGTCATTAGTCATCACCAAAGCCAAGCTCCCGCCCGTGGAAGCCGGTTACGAGCAGTCCGTAGACGCTTCTTACGCAATGATGATGACCGGTGCGAACAATCTTGAGGCGAACATAAGCTATATCGGAGGCTACCGGTTCAACGAGCATATCTTCCTCGGGGCCGGCATCGGAATTTCAATAATGGACTCCGTAAAGGAAAGCTATGAAACGCATTCTGTGGTGACCGGCGGCAACGGTGACTGCCTGTCGTGTCCGCTTGTGAATATCCCTCTTTACGTGCATTTCAAGGCATATTTCCTCAAATCGAGGGTGTCGCCTCTTTTCGCCCTCTCGGCGGGCGGCAGGCTTTCCGCAAAAAAGGAATTCGGGATGGAAACAGGAGAAAATATCCGGTACGGCACGATGGGGCTGTATGTCAACCCTTCTGTGGGCGTGAACTACAGGGTG
>CALVBH010000010.1 GCA_944325765.1 uncultured Bacteroidales bacterium | reverse complement strand
CGTGGCCCGCGGGGAATGGGGGTTCAAAGGTTTTATCGTCAGCGACTGGATGGACATAGAGCATATCCATGACCTCCATGCCACTGCGGAAAATCTGAAAGAAGCCTTTTATCAGAGTATCATGGCAGGTATGGACATGCACATGCACGGGGTGTACTGGAATGAATACGTGTGCGAACTCGTCAGAGAAGGCCGTATCCCGGAAAGACGCATAGATGAATCCGTCCGCAGGATACTTGAAATGAAGTTCAGGCTCGGCCTTTTCGAGCATCCTTATGCCGATGAGGGAAAGACCATGGAAGTCCGTCTTTGCGACGAACATCGTCAGACAGCCCTTGAGGCTGCACGCAAGTCTGTCGTGCTGCTGAAGAATGACGGTCTGCTGCCTTTGGCTCCGGAAAAATACCGCAGGGTTCTTGTGACCGGCATCAATGCCGATGACCATAATATCCTCGGTGACTGGAGTGCCGAACAGAAACCGGAAAATGTAGTGACAGTGCTTGAAGGCCTGAAGGCGGTTTCTCCGCAGACTGATTTCGTCTTCGTGGACCAGGGCTGGAACCCGAGGAAAATGACCCGTTCACAGGTAGACAAGGCGGCGGCATTGGCCCGGACCTGCGATCTGAACATAGTCGTCGCAGGAGAATACATGTATCGCGGCCGCTGGACGGAAAGGACATCCGGAGAGGATACCGACCGGTCCGACATCGACCTTGTCGGCCTTCAGAACGAACTGATAAGGAAAGTCGCAGCTTCCGGGAAACCAACGGTGCTTGTCTTGGTTTCCGGCCGGCCTTTGGGCGTGGAATGGGCGGCAGAACATCTGCCGGCTCTGATCAACGCCTGGGAGCCGGGAATGTACGGAGGTCAGGCTGTGGCCGAGATTCTGTACGGGAAGGTGAATCCGTCCGGAAAACTGGCCGTGACAATGCCGCGCAGCGCAGGTCAGGTGCAGATGATTTACAATCACAAGCCGTCGCAGTATTTCCACCCGTATTCGGGAACTCCGAGTACCCCGCTTTATCCGTTCGGATACGGCCTTTCCTATAACAGTTACGAATATTCCGGACTGGAACTTGACCGTATGGAAATTTCTTCCGGAGATTCGGTAAAGGTCAGGGTGACAGTGAAGAATAACGGAACGATGGATGGCGAGGAAATCGTACAGCTTTATATCAGGGACAGGTTTTCATCCGTGACCCGTCCGGTGAAGGAACTGAAGGATTTCGCCAGAGTCTCTTTGGCTCCGGGCGAATCGAAAACGGTGGAGTTTGCGGTTACACCTGAAAAACTTTCGTTTCTGGACATAAATCTCCGCCCTGTAGTTGAGCCCGGGGAGTTTATCGTGATGGTCGGGAGTTCTTCAGCGGATGAAGATTTGTTGAAAACCTCGTTTTATGTTCGCTGACATCATTCCGAAGTATTCCGGAATGTCCTCTTTTGTAGTCCTGGGATCTTATAACTAAATTCGTAAATATGAAGAAAATACTGTTCCTGTTTTTGTTCATTGGCTGTCTTGCGACAGCCAATGCCCGGATATCCCTCCCGTCGGTTTTCTCCGACAACATGGTACTCCAGCAGAATGCCGATGCCGCTTTCTGGGGTGAGGCCGAGGCCGGGGCGAAGGTCGTTATTTCTCCTTCCTGGACATCGGAAAAGACAGTCGCTGCAGCCGGGCCCGACGGCAGATGGTTTGCCCGCGTGGAAACGGCGGAAGCCGGAGGCCCGTATGAAATCGCCATAAAGAGCGGCAAAGACAGAATCGTTCTGGAGAACGTGCTTTTGGGTGAAGTCTGGATATGTTCAGGCCAGTCCAACATGGAAATGACGATGAAAGGCTTCGGCGGGCAGCCCGTAAAGGACGCCGCATATTATATTTGCGGAGCACGTCCGGAGATTCCTATCAGATCATGCAATCTAAGGCGCGTCAAATCCCTGAAAGAAGAGAATGATTGTCCGGCTGTATGGTATGTCCATGATTCCGAGGGAGTTTCAGAGGCCAGTGCTGCGGCTTATTTCTTCGCTTTGAGGCTTTATGAGACATTGCGTATTCCGATAGGTATCATAAATGCATCCTGGGGCGGTACTCCGATCGAGGCCTGGATGGATACGGATTTGCTTCAAGATGAGTTCGCCGAAGATTTCGATTTGGGCTTCTATGAAAGGGGCGAGTTTCCGAAAAATTACCCGTACAAGGCACCCGGCGTGTTGTATAACGGAATGCTCCATTCCCTGATTCCGTTTACGGCTAAAGGATTCATCTGGTATCAGGGATGCCAGAACAGAGACCGTTACGAGCAGTACAAGAGGCTGCAGCCGGCTTTTGTCAGGATGCTCAGGGAACAGTGGGGAAATGAGGATATGCCGTTCTATTTTACTCAGATAGCACCATACAGCTACGGTCATCCCGAGTCCCCGATCGGAGGGTATATGATGTGGGCCCAGGCCCAGACCCTGGAGATGATACCTCACAGCGGGATGGCTGCCACTCATGATTCGGGAGAGTTGGACTGCATTCATCCTTCCGCCAAGAAGAATGTCGGCGACCGGCTCGCTTTCCTCGCCCTGGTCAATGACTATGGCATCGGGGGTTTTGACCCTAATCCACCGATATATGAAAGCGTGGAATACACTGGCTCCAAGGCTGTAGTGAAATTCAGGACCGATGGAATGGGACTTAGCCCGATTAACAAAATCCTCACCGGATTCGAAATCGCCGGAGAAGATCAGGTCTTTCATCCTGCTACGGCTGTCATAGTGGCGAATGACCGAAGTAAAATAGAAGTCTCCAGTCTTGAAGTCACGGCTCCAAAAGCCGTGCGGTACGGTATGAAAAACTGGTCCGAAGCTGTGCTGTTCAACTGTTACGGCATTCCGGCCAGCCCGTTCAGGACTGATGACTGGAACTGAATGAGACGAAATGATTGATTTTATAAAAAAGACGGCTGTATTCATTATACTGCTCTTTTCATTCGTTTCCGCTTATGCAGGAAACCAGGCTTTTGACGGAATATCGCAGACAGAACACCCGAGACTGTTTCTGAAGCGGGGAGAAGAACGGAAAATATCGGAAGCCGTAAGGAAGTTTCCTGTCGTGGCGAAGATGCATGGGATAGTGATGGACCGGGCGGATTCTGCTCTTTCCCTGCCTCCTGTAACAAGGAAAATGGAAGGCAGGCGGCTTCTTGAAACCAGCAGGGAATCCCTCAAGCGTGTCTTTGCCCTGTCATACGCCTGGAGGATGACGGGAAATCCGGTTTATGCGGAAAGGTCGGAGCGTGAGATGCTTGCCTGCTGTTCGTTCGAGGACTGGAATCCTTCTCATTTTCTGGATGTGGCGGAAATGGCCATGTCCATGGCCATAGGCTATGACTGGCTGTATGACGTACTTTCACCGCGCACCCGGGAGAAAATCAGGAAGGCCGTATTTGAAAAGGCCTTTGTTCCCGTGGAAACTGTGGCCCAACCGTGGTATGACTACGAATCAAACTGGAATTCGGTCTGCAATGCCGGGCTGACGGCCGCTGCCATAGTATTTTATGAAGATGCACCGCAGCGTTGTTCCGATATTGTTTCCAAAGCGATAGAATCGAATTCCAAGGTACTGAAGACCTATGCTCCAGACGGCGGATATCCGGAAGGCTATATGTACTGGGCATACGGAACAGCTTTCGAAATACTGCTTATAGATGCTTTGGAAGGCGTCTGCGCCACTGATTTCGGTCTGTCCGAATATCCGGGATTCCTGGAGTCCGGCCGCTTTGTACAGGCAATGCTGACGCCTTCAGGCGGATGCTTCAATTTCAGCGATGCATCCTACAGTTCGGCTTCGAATCCCATGCTGTTCTGGATGGCACGGCGAACCGGAGATCTTTCTTTGCTATATACCGAACTTGAATATATTCAAAGGAGCAATTGTCCTGTTTTTAATGAGGACAGACTTCTCCCTTTTGCCATTATCTGCGCATCTTCCATAGATTTGGACCAGGTTGCCCCGCCAGCCTGGAATACCTGGTCCGGCAGGGGAGTGACACCTGTTTTCGCTTACCGTTCAGGATGGGAATCACCTTTCGATACCTATTTCGGAATCAAGGGAGGCACTCCCGTCACGGGACATTCTCATTTGGACGGAGGGTCTTTCATATATGAGAGGGACAGTGTCCGCTGGGCGCTCGATCTCGGCATGCAGGATTACCACTCTTTGGAAAAGTACGGTCTGGACATCTGGAGAACCTCGCAGGACAGTGACAGGTGGAAGGTTTTCCGTTATACCGACAGAAGCCACAATACCGTTTCTGTTCCTGGCTGTCTGCACCGTGTCAGCGGCAAGGCTGAGATTGTGGATACTTTTTCTTCGCCATCCCGGAAAGGTGCGGAAATAGATATGACTTCTCTGCTGCCGCAGTTCCGGAAAGTGACCAGAACGGCTTTCATAGACTCCAGGGACAATCTTCATATAGAAGACATGTTCGTGCCCGGAGATACATCCCATACTGTATTATGGACAATGAATACCGGCGCTGAACCCGAAATCCTGTCCGATGATGAAATACGTCTGTCAGACAATGGCAGAGAAATGACGATAACGTTCCGCGCTACTGTGCCTTTCAGACTGGAAATTCTCCCGAACGATCCGCAGACAGAATACGATGCCCCGAATCCAGGGACGGTGCGTATAGGCCTGATGATGGAAGCAGGCGCCCGGGACACGACAGTTCTCAATACTGATTTCCGCTCCGCCGTGGAACCGGTCCGGCAGATAGTTTTCGATACGGATATGGGGAACGATGTCGATGATGCCCTGGCTCTGGCCATGCTGTACAGATACCGTGAAGAGGGGAAAGCCGACCTGAAAGCCGTAATGCTCAACAAGGAGGGAGATGCGGCTCCGGAATTCATCGATATTATGGGAACGTGGTACGGCTGTCCGGATATACCGACCGGCATTATCCGGGACGGTGCCGAGTGCGGCGGCGATGCGGAAAGCTATACCAGAAAAGTTCTGGGGATGAAAACTCCTGAAGGGAAACCGTTGTTCGGCAGAACGCATTCCGATTACGGGAATTATCCGGAATCCGTCGCATTGTACAGAAAACTTCTCTCGGAGGCCGGGGACAGTTCCCTGACCATAGTATCGGTAGGATTTTTCACGAATCTGGCACGGCTCCTCGAATCCGGTCCCGACGAGTGGTCTGGACTTTCAGGTATGGAACTGGTCCGCAGAAAAGTGAGAAGTCTGGTCGCGATGGCAGGATGCATATCGGATACCACTCATTATGAATACAATGTAGTCCTTGATATTCCGTCTGCGAAGAAAGTCCTGGCCGAATGGCCTTCGCCGGTCGTGATTTCTCCGTTCGAACTCGGCCTGCAGGTATGTTATCCGGCATCCAGCATTGAAAATGATTTTGCCTGGACTGAACATCATCCTGTGGCAGAGTCGTACCGTTTTTTCATGCAGATGCCTTACGACAGGCCGTCGTGGGATATGACTGCCGTACTTGCCGCCGTCGAGAACAGTCCGGAATATTTTACCGTATCCCCTGCGGGGACAATATCAGTATCCGATAACGGGTCGACGGTTTTCAAAGAAGGAGAAGGGAACAGATATTACCTTTCCGTGACACCCGGGCAGGCGGAAAATATAAAGGCCCGCATCATTTCTTTAGTGACTGCCGTACCGTTATAAAATCAGTCTGCGGCGTCCATAAGTATGAAGGCCGCCCAGTATTCCGGAGCTGTGTACGGGCGGTATTTCACTGTCTCGGGCACATACTCCACTCCGGCTTCTTCATCGCGCCGTTTTTCCATGAAGCTGCGGTTGTCAGGCAGGACGGTTTCGGTCTCGTATTCACGCAGATATTGCCGGGCTTCATGCAACGCCTGATATTTGTCCTTGCCGGACACGAGATTCGAGTAGAACCGTTCCATGAGCATCTGTGTCGCCTTGTCATCTACGCTCCACAGGCTCATAAGCAGTGTTTGCGCCCCGGCTTTCTTGAATCCTCTCTGGAGTCCGAACACTCCGTCTCCGGACACTTGTCCGAGCCCTGTCTGGCAGGCGGAGAGCACTACGAGGTCGAGCCCCCTGAGATCCAATGTCGAGATTTCCTGAGCGGTGAGTATCCCGTCATCCGTATTGTCCGGAAGCTTGTGACCGGACAGGGACAGTGAAGCGCCGGAGAAAAGAAGGCCGGACCGGGTCATAGCCTTGTATTCCCTGTATCTCTCAGGCATGGTATCAGGCATGGAAGAAGACAAGAGTGCGACCCCGGAGCCTCCGGTCCTTTCATGTCCGTTCCAGTAGAAACCGTGTGTCGCGAGATGTATCAGTCCTGTGCGTTTGCCTGAAAGAGCCTTGAATGAAGTCTCGGTTCCGGCTCCGCCGGTGTAGATCTCGGCCGCGATGGAAGCCTTTCCCAGCAGCCGGACTATACTTTCCGCCTCGGTCATCGTCGCCGGCAGATATTCGGGAAGCCCTGAAGCGTATACACTCCGGCGGAGCGTGTCTGCAGTACCTCTGTCAGAACCGTAATGCTTTATGCCGTAACGTTCTGCATCGTCAGTGAGGGCATCTTCGGACATATCGTATTGCAGTCCGCCGTATACGGCTGCCTTCCCGGGGACAGCATCTCCATTGCGGTGCAATGCCAGTTCCCTTGTAGAGGAAAGCCTGTAGTATCTCCTCGTGTCAGACAGGAATCCTTCTCCGTCGGTGTCCGGAAGGTTTTCTATCGCGATGTTGTACAGTTCTCCTGCAGGGGAGAAATAGACTGCATCCGTTCCTTCCATAAATTTTTCGAGAGGACCCCAAACCATGTTGCTGACAAGTGGAGCAGTGTACCAGAGCGTGCGGTCTGATCCTGACAATTCCTTTTCTTCGAAGAGCGGAATCATCTTCGGACTTTGCATACCTTTCTTCAGGATATATGCGATATACATCGTGCTGTCCTGTCCGGTCTGGAATGCCGCGAATTCGACGGCTGCTTCGTTTTCATGCAGCCTGTCACGGACCTGTTCCCAGTTTATCGCCAGGTTTTCCGTATAGTCGCCGAAGACTTCCGATTTCCTGATGAGCTCTCTTTCCTTTTCATGCGCGGCGGCATTCAGCGAATCAAGCAGGTCTGTGTTTGTGTCATGAATCTCCCGCAGCCTGTCCCTTTCCTGCAGAACGGCCCTCCACTCGTCATACAGTCTGAGAGCATCCTTGTCTCCGCTTTCCTGCATCAGACGGGAAAATTCCATCTCCGAGTTGAGCAGAAGGCCCTTGGCGAGCAGAATTCCGTTGTAGGCATTGGCGGCCAGGGAGTCCGACGGATAGCGGAATGCGTAGTGATGAATGTCGTTTTCCAACCATGCCTTGTGGCTGTCATAGAAATATTGTCTTTCTGCCGATGTCATTCCCGCAAAGGATTGCCGTATCAGTCCTGCAAGCATTGCAGTAGCCTCATTGGCATAAAAAGTCATTTCCTGAATCCTGCCTGTGTCCTCAAAATAGGTTGTAAGATTGGTCCTGTGCCATATATGATATTCATGTATGCCGCTGTAGGCGAGATCGGCAGTCTTCATGGCTTCTGTCCCGATATTGACAGCCTTGTCGTAGTCACCGGCATTGGCGTATGCTACAGCCATTCTGTTAAGCGCATTGGCATAATGGAAGGTATTCTTGCCCCAGGCCTTCTCCGACACTGACAATTCTTCTTCCAAATATCCGATGGCTTTGTCGTATTCCTCTCTGAGTGAAGCGTTTGTACTTAAAGTTTCAAGTATGCTGCACCTGCCGGCCGGAATATCCTGACCGGCATCCTGCATTGCCTGGAGGAATTCATTTGCGGTGGATTCAGCAGCCTGGTAAGATATCTCAAGGGATGCTTCAAGGAATACATCAAGAAACTTGTAATATTGCTTCACAAGCAAGAGCTTGTCTGCCGGACTCAGACGGTCAGGCTCAGACAGGATATGCTGCATTTTCCCGGTAACATCAGTAAATGTGGCTCCAGCTTTCGCATATTCTCCTGAAGAATATTGCCTGCCGCCCAGGTCGACAAGCATTCCTATGTACTTGATTGAATATTTGTCGAAAACCTCCTCTCCAAGGACGGCGGCCTTTTCCAACGCTTCATTGCTTGCCGGGAAGTATCCCAGGTAAAGATTGTAGTCGGAGATATCTTTCAGTATATCGATATATTCTTCCGTGTTTTCGCCGAAACGGGATTCCTGCAGTCCGGCAGCCTTGGTTGAGAGTTCCAGCGCTTCAGGGTAGTCGTTCAGAGTGCTGTACAGCGATGCAAGTTCCTTCAATCCGTAGATGTACTCTTTCATGGATTCTTCATCATCCATACCTGAAAGCAAGTCTGTGGCTTCAGTCAGGTATTCCACGGCTTTGCCGTAGTCTCCGAGGGCATCGTGGCAGTCTGAGAGATCTTCGATACATCTGGCGTACATGACGCGGTCGGTCTTTTCCAATATTCCGGCGGCTTCCTCAAAATAAGGGATGGCTGTCCGGAAATCTCCTGAATACGAATGATACATTCCGAGATTATATATCAGGACAGCATAGCCGGTATCCTGCTCACCTGACAATTCCTGCGTTATTTCAGCCGCTTCCTTGCCATAGTCTATGGCTTTTCCGTATTCCCCGTTGTTGTAGCAATAGTCGGCGAGCAGATTAAGCCCGTTGGCATATTCTTCGTTTTCCGTGCCGTAGATATCCGCGAACATTGCCAGTGCCTTTTCCGTCAGTTCGATGGCTTCAGTGAAATTTCCCGTCCGATAAGCCTCTTCCGCTGCCATATCGGCATGCACGGATGCTATATTGTATTCAATGATATCTTTTGTAACGAGTGCCGTAGAATCGCTCAGATCGCACATGGATATGTATTCCAGGGCAATCCTGTAATTTTCCAGGGCTTCGTCATATTGCATATTTTCCGTCATTTCATTGTGTGCGCATGCGAGACGGTATGCTTCATCTGTCGAAATCGGGCGCACACCGGAAGAATCCGGCCGATGCACCGCGACTTCCCTGTCCTGACCTGCTGTATCGAGAGACAGGAGCAATATGGCTGTACATACTATGCTGGCCCGGAGTTTCATTTCCTGTTCGGATATCCGGATGCTGCCGTAGCTGTTCCTGCCGCTGTCTGTTCCACGGCAGGCGGCAGCCCGATCTTGTCCAACAGTCTGTCAGTGGCGACACCGGCAGGAGCGGACAGTGTGGTGATAATCCATTTCTGTCCGATTTCATCCCATTTCTGACCGGAGACCGTCTTCCATACGGTATCCGTGAATTTTTCTTCAGGAAGCAGCGATTTGCGGTATCTGTAATCCTTTTTCCATTCTTTCCTGAAGTCGTCGGTTATGCTGCACGACTCGTTGAGACTGATTGAGAGGCGGTATTGTCCCGTCCCCCAGATTCTTCTGTATGTTCCGGACCTGTCCCTGTATCCGGTATACGAACGTGGTACGATGAAACTTTCCCCTGAAATCCGGTAACGGGAGGGCTCTCCCTGTCTGCGCACATACCTCAGGTAGCCTTCTTCGTCCAAATCGGACGGCTGTACCGGAACATCCAATGTGAATTTCCCGAGCAGTTCGTCTGTGTGCAGTTCTATGAGTTCCGTATACCAGGATGAAAAAAGTTCCATCTCCACTTTCAGCCTGAAGTCCTTTCTCTGCACGAAAGAGAAGTCTATCGGCAGCCGGGAGTTCGGAAGGTTCGAATGTTCCGGACTTATGATGAGTGTATCGAGTACCAGTTCGAATTTGGAGTGGTTTATTATGCGGTAAAGTCTTGACCTGTCTATGTGGCACGATATGAAGAACACTGTGTCTTCCCCTTCCTTTTTCAGACAGCCGATGCCGTCGAATTTCATTCCGGCCGGGTCCAGGGCTCCTTCGGCCGAAGTTCCGGAGTAGAAGTCCTTGATTTCGTCCACCGTACCGAGGGCCATCGACCACGAGTTTTCCTTTTCCACGGTTTCTTCCCACTCTTTCTTCAGCCGTGAGTTTCTCGTGGCGAGCGAAGCTATGGCATTGACGCCCAGGTCGACGACAGATGTTATGTATCCCGATGCCATGCTTTTTCCTGCATTGAGTGTCGCTGACAGGAGGTCCGAGCCGAATCCTCTTGTGGCCTCGCCTTCCATTCCGTAAAGGGAGAGGAGCCTGTCGTTTTCACGGCGTATTTCATCGGAAAGAGTATTGCTCGTGTAAATGAATGTCTGGTATTCAGTGCTTTCCGATGTCGTCCCTGCCGGGCTCTGCGCTGATACGCGGACTGAAGCAAGAATCAGCATGATGAATAAAATCGGGTGTACCTTCATAGTCGTTATGTTTCGGATTACTAATTTAGAAGTTGTTTTGAATTTTTCCCAAAAATCGAAACAACTTCTGACGGAGAAAAGTGTGTTGTCTAACAAGAAAAGGCTGCAACGGAAATTCCGCCGCAGCCTTTCTGACGTATTGCAGGTACAGGCCTACAGGTCGTTCATAGCCTTCTGGTACTCTTCCATAGGAGCGACCAGGATTTCCTGGAACTCTTTCTGGCCTGTTCCGGCAGGGATTGCGTGACCACAGATCACATTTTCCTTCAGACCTTCGAGAGTGTCTACGCGGCCGCGGATTGCAGCCTCGCTGAGCACCTTGGTGGTTTCCTGGA
>CALVBH010000009.1 GCA_944325765.1 uncultured Bacteroidales bacterium | reverse complement strand
CCTGGATACTGACTTCCACCATGCTTGTCCTTCTGATGAGCATCCCCGGCATCGCACTCTTTTACGGCGGTCTGGTCAGACAGAAAAACGTCCTGAGCATCATCATGCAGACCATCTTCCTGGTGGCCGTAGTGAGTATCCTGTGGGTGGCTATAGGTTACAGCTGGGTGTTTGACACGACTTTCGCCGAGAAAGGACATCCTCTGGCTTTCCTTATAGGAGGTTTCGGAAAGGCTTTCATGCACGGCATCACCCTGGACACCGTCACGGCAGGAAATATCCCCGAACTCCTGTTCGCCATGTTCCAGTGTATGTTTGCAGTCATCACTCCGGCACTGATTCTCGGAGCTTTCGCCGAGAGGATCAAGTTCTCCGGGTACATAGTATTCATAGTCCTGTGGGTCATTTTGGCTTATTTCCCTATGGCGCACTGGGTCTGGGGAGGCGGTTTCCTGCAGAAGATGGGAGCGATAGATTTTGCCGGAGGCACAGTGGTGCACATAAATGCGGGAATATCGGCTCTGGTCATGGCGATAATGCTGGGGCAGAGGTCCGACTATAAGATCGGCCATCCTGTCACCCCGCACAATGTCACTTTCGTGTTCATGGGTACGGCTTTCCTTTGGCTCGGATGGTTCGGTTTCAATGCCGGAAGCGGGCTCTGTGCGGATGGCCTGGCGGCCAATGCCTTTATGGTTACGCATATAGCCACCGCGGCCGCGGCGGTGACCTGGATGGTGATAGACTGGATATTCAACAAGAAGCCGACAGTCATCGGAAGCTGTACCGGAGCCGTGGCCGGTCTGGTTGCCATTACTCCAGCGGCTGGAAGCACGGACTTGCTCGGAGCGTTCTGCATAGGCATGATTACCTCCATTATATGCTTCTGCATGGTAGCTGTAGTCAAGCCGAAACTCAGATATGACGACTCCCTCGATGCATTCGGAGTGCATGGAATCGGAGGAATAGTGGGTTCAGTGCTGACCGGAGTATTCGCTACGCGTCTCGTGACAGGTGAGTCCGGCGTCCAGGGGGCCCTCTATGGAGACTGGCATCAGCTGGCCGTGCAGCTTATCGCAACGGCAGTCGCGATAGCTTTCAGCGCCGTCATCACCTTTGTGCTGTTCAAGGCAGTGGATGCAACCGTCGGCCTGCGTGTGGACAAGAGGGTGGAGGAAGAAGGGCTCGACATCTACGAGCACGGAGAGTCTGCCTATAACAGATAAGAGTGGATTCAGGACAAATATTAACGTCGGCCCGATGAAATCTCTGGTATTTGACAGAACACTTCATCGGACTGATGTTGTTGTATGTTTGGTTCAAATATCTTCGGAATCGAGCTGTATTGATGCCATTTGTACATAAGTTGCTTATTTTCATAGCAAAATATATACAAAATTCTCAAATCAGTCTTGCAAAATTCTCAAATCTTTCCGATTCTCGGGTCGTTTCCAACGGCATTGCGGCCGCAGCCGGGAAATCTGTTGCTGTGCCGTCAATATGCCTGGTCATGCACTCCGGAAACGGCACGGCCGCTCGGGTCGTTCTTCCCTGTGAAAGATGCGTCCCATGCCAGGGCCTCGGCTGTGGAGCAGGCCACGCTCGGGACACTCGGCACGCTGAGGGCGGCGCTTTCGCTCGGAAAATGTTCCTCGAAGATGCTGCGGTAGAGATATTCTTCCTTGTTCCGTGGCGGATTTACAGAAAATCTTTCGGCGGCATGTGCCATCTGCTCATCGGACACGGCTTTTGAGGTCATTTCCTTCAGAGTATCTATCCAGTTGTAGCCGACCCCGTCGCTGAACTGCTCCTTCTGTCTCCAGACTATCGCTTCAGGAAGCATGTCGGAAAACGCTTCCCTCAGTATCTTCTTCTCGATGGTTTTCCCGGGACACATCTTGGCCGCCGGATTCAGACGCATCGCCGTATCCAGAAACTCCTTGTCGAGGAACGGGACGCGGCCTTCCACACCCCATGCCGACAGGGATTTGTTCGCCCTCAGGCAGTCGTACAGATGCAGTTTGGAGAGTTTCCGTACGGTTTCTTCATGGAAGGCACGGGCGTCAGGCGCCTTGTGGAAATACAGATAGCCTCCGAACACTTCGTCTGCCCCTTCTCCGCTCAGCACCATCTTGATGCCCATCGATTTGATGACCCTGGCCAGCAGATACATGGGCGTAGAGGCCCGCACCGTAGTCACATCATAGGTCTCTATATGATATATGACGTCCCGCAGGGCATCCAGACCTTCCTGTATGGTATAGTTTATTTCATGATGGACGGTCCCTATATGGTCTGCCACCATCTTCGCCTTTGACAGGTCCGGAGCTCCTTTCAGGCCGATGGCGAAGCTGTGGAGCTGAGGCCACCACGCTTCGTTCCTGTCTCCTGATTCGATACGGCGTGACGCGAATCTTTTCGCTACGGCTGAGATGACGGAGCTGTCCAGACCTCCCGAAAGCAGGACTCCATACGGCACATCGCTCATCAGCTGGCGTTTCACTGCGGATTCGAGCGCATTTCTGAGTATGACCGGGTCGGCCGCGTTTTCCGTTACATTGTCGTAATCCTCCCAGTCCCTTCTGTACCAACGTTTCATCACGCCTTCGCTGCCGATGAAACAATGTCCAGGCAGAAACGGTTCGTAGCTGTCGCAGATTCCTTCGAGCGCCTTCAGTTCGCTGGCGCAATATACTTTTCCTTCCCGATCCCGTCCTATATACAGAGGTATGACGCCTATCGGGTCACGTGCTATGAGAAAGTCGTCCTTTTCTTCATCGTACAATGCAAATGCGAAGATCCCGTTCAGGTCTTCAAGGAATCCTGCGCCTTTTTCACGGTACAATGCCAGTATGACTTCGCAGTCGCTTCCTGTAGCGAAGCTGTATTTGCCGGCAAATTCCCTGCGTATTTCCTGATGATTGTATATTTCTCCGTTTACGGCCAATATCTGTTTCCTGTCCGGGGAGAATAGCGGCTGTCCGCCGCTGGCCGGGTCCACGATGGACAGGCGTTCGTGAGCCAGGACCGCCGATTTTCCGACATATATCCCGCTCCAGTCCGGTCCTCTGTGTCTGATTCTTCTTGACATGGTCAGGGCTGTGCTCCTGAATCTCTCAGAATCGCCCTTTATATTGAATATCGCTGCTATTCCGCACATGATTGTTGATTTTTGATATAAGCATTGATGTCGGCGGCGGCCTGACGCCCGGATGCTATGCATCTGACCACGAGACTTGCTCCGGTGGCGGCATCTCCGGCTATGAAGACATTGTCCGGCAGGACAGGATGCTCCGGTTTAAGGAAGCCCATCGCTATGAGTACCATGTCGGCCTTGATGATCTTCTTTTTACCTGTGGATTTCATCATTGGCCGGCCTCCGTCGGGAGCCGGCTCCCATATCACTTCTTCCGTTTCCGCTCCGGTGACATTCCCCTGGCTGTTCCCGATGAACCTGAGGGTGTTCAGACACCATTTCCTGACGCAACCCTCTTCGTGGCTGCTGCTGGTTTTCAGAACGATCGGCCATTGCGGCCAGGGGGTGGCAGAATTTTCTCCGACAGGAGGTTTCGGCATGATTTCTATCTGAGTCACGCTTGCGGCCCCTTGCCTGATGCTTGTCCCTATGCAGTCGCTGCCGGTGTCTCCGCCTCCGATGACCAGCACTTTCTTCCCTTTAGCGCTGATTCTGTTTTCTTTAGTGAATGTCTGGCCTGCAAGCACACGGTTCTGCTGGGAGAGCATTTCCATGGCCAGGTAGATTCCTTTCAGTTCACGTCCGGGTATATTGAGGTCTCTGGCTTGTGGAGCCCCGGTGCAGATACAGTATGCATCGAAGCCTTCAGGAAGGTTATTCGGGTCGATTTCCGATTTCGTCTTGAAGACTATGCCCTCGGCTTCCATGACGGCGAGCCTCCTGTCGATGATGGCCTTGTTCAGTTTGAAATTCGGAATGCCGAAGCGCAGAAGTCCTCCGATGTATTCGTCCTTTTCAAAGACTGTGACATCATAGCCCCGCCTGTTCAACTGGTTGGCCGCAGCCAGACCGGCAGGACCGGAGCCGATTACCGCCGCTTTCCTGCCGTTTCTCTGCCATTCCTGCGGCTTGACGTATCCTTCCCGGAAGGCGGCTTCTATGACGGCGGCTTCATCTTCACGGACTGTCACCGGCGCATCGATGGTCAGTTTCAGAACGCAGCTTTTTTCGCACAGGGCCGGACATATCCTGCCTGTGAATTCCGGAAAGTCGTTTGTGAGTGACAATATTTCGTAGGCTTCTTTCCATCTTCCGTGATACATGGCATCCTGGAATTCCGGCGGTCTGTTTCCGAGCGGACAGGCCCAGTGGCAGAAAGGCACGCCGCAGTCCATGCATCTGGAGGCCTGGAGTTTCCTGTCGCTGGTGTTCAGGGTCTGTTCCACTTCCCCGAAATCCAGTATGCGGTCATGTATCGGACGGTAGCCGGCTTCCTGCCGCGGTACCGTCATGAATGCTTTAGGGTTTCCCATAATTTCCGTTTTAACTTAACGTCAGTCCGACGAATATTCTGAAAAGAAAAATCAACCTTAATAGTCCCTCTGCACTTCGGCGATTTTCTGCTGCAGTTTTTTCATCTGCTCTTCTGCGAGCACTCTCTTGTATTCGATAGGTGTCACCTGTATGAACTCATCGGCGTATCTGTTCCAGTCATCCAGCATTTTCCTGGCGAGCTGGGAGCCGGTGTACAGGTAGTGCTGTCTGATGAGTTCATGCAGTTCCTTCCGTGAAGACGAGTCTTCGAGCAGGGACAGTTCCACCATCTCCATGTTGCAGAAGTAGTCGAATTTTCCGTCCGGATCCCAGACGTATGCCAGACCTCCGCTCATGCCTGCCGCGAAGTTCCTGCCTGTTTCGCCGAGGACGACCACCCTGCCGCCAGTCATATATTCGCAGCAGTGGTCTCCTGCACCTTCGACCACTGCAATGGCGCCGGAATTCCTGACTGCAAAGCGTTCTCCTGCGCGTCCGTTGATGTAGACTTCTCCGCCGGTGGCTCCGTAAAGCAGGGTGTTCCCGGCTATGGTGTTTTTCTCCGCATCGAAATTACTTCTGACAGGAGGGCGTACTGATATCCGGCCTCCGCTCAAACCCTTTCCGAGGTAGTCGTTCGCTTCGCCTTCGAGCCTGAAACTGATTCCGTGGGCGAGGAAAGCCCCGAAACTCTGTCCTGCCGATCCCTTGAACTTGATTTCTATGGTATCGTCCGGAAGACCGGCTTCTCCGTATCGGGAAGTGACGATTCCCGAAAGCATTGCGCCGACGGTGCGGTCAGTATTGGCGACAGCATATTCGAGGGATATTTCCTTTTTCTTTTCTATGGCATCTCCGGCAGCCTTGATGATTTCCGTGTCGCGTACATTCCAGATGTCGTGTGTCTGTTCCGTGACATTGTGCAGGGTGCATTCTCTGCTTGGCGGACAGAGTATTCCGGTGAAATCCAGCTTGGCCGCCTTTGAGCCTTCCGGTGCCGGCACAGTCTCTATGAGGTCTGTCCTGCCCACTATGTCGTCAAACTTGCGGAAGCCCATTTCGGCCAGATATTCACGGACTTCCTGCGCCAGGAACATGAAATAGTTAACGACATGTCTGTAGTGTCCTCTGAAGTGCTTCCTGAGTTCAGGATTCTGGGTGGCTACTCCTACAGGGCAGGTGTTCGAGTGGCATTTGCGCATCATCACGCAGCCGAGCACTATCAGCGCCGTGGTCCCGAATGCGAATTCTTCAGCTCCGAGCAGGGCCATGGAAATCACGTCTTTCCCGGTCTTGAGCTGCCCGTCGGTCTGCAGCCGCACCTGCCCTCTGAGTCCGTTCAGCACCAGGGTCTGCTGGGTCTCGCTCAGTCCGATTTCAGGAGAAATTCCTGCATATCTCATGGATGAGGCCGGCGATGCCCCGGTTCCTCCTTCGGCCCCTGATATGACTATGATGTCGGCCTTGGCCTTGGCGACACCTGCGGCTATGGTCCCGACTCCGCTTTCCGATACGAGCTTTACGCTGATGAGAGCCTTAGGGTTCACGTTTTTCAGGTCGAATATCAGCTGTGCGAGGTCTTCGATGGAGTAAATGTCATGGTGGGGCGGAGGCGAAATCAGGGATATCCCGGGGATGGAATGTCTGGTCCTTGCTATGATTCCGTCCACCTTGAACCCCGGCAGCTGGCCGCCTTCGCCCGGCTTCGCTCCCTGGGCTACTTTGATCTGTATTTCTTCGGCATTCACCAGATACTCCGCAGTCACTCCGAAACGTCCGGATGCTATCTGCTTGGTCTTGCTGTTCAGGGATATGCCGTCCTCTGTTCCTGAAAACCTGCCGCTGTCCTCTCCTCCTTCACCGGTATTGCTTCTACTCCCGAGACTGTTCATGGCCAGGGCGAGGGCTTCGTGGGCTTCCTTGCTGATGGCACCGAAAGACATGGCTCCGGTCACGAAGTGCTTTACGATGTTTTCCACAGGTTCCACTTCCTCTATGGGGATGGGATTTTTCCTGAATCTGAAAAAGTCTCGCAGGAAAACCGGAGAGTCCTTTTCATCGGCCAGACGTGTGAATTCCTTGAATTTCCCGTAGCTGCCTGTCCGTGTGGCGAGCTGCAGGGAGCTGATGGTTTCCGGATTCCATGCATGCTTTTCTCCGTCTTTCCTGTACGAGAACTGCCCGATATGAGGAAGGATTCCGAGCGGAGCGGCCGGTTTGAATCCGCTGTCGTGGAATCTGATGCAGTCGGCGGCTATTTCCTTGAGACCTATTCCTCCTATTGTGGAGACAGGGGTATGGAAATATGTCCTGAGCAGATCCTCTCCCAAGCCGACGGCTTCGAATATCTTCGCTCCGCGGTAGGACCTGATGGTGCTTATGCCCATCTTGCTCATGATTTTGTACAGACCTTTGCAGATGGCCTTGATGTAGTTTTTCTCTGCAGTTTCGTAGTTCATCTGTATCCTTCCCGTCTTCACGAGACTGTCCAGTACGGCGAATGCCATGTACGGGTTGATGGCGCTGGCTCCATAGCCCATCAGCAGTGCGGCATGCATCACTTCGCGTATTTCTCCGCTTTCCACTATAAGGGCTGTCTGTACCCGTTTCTGGACTGAGATCAGATAGTGGTGTACGGCGCTTACCGCCAGCAATGAAGGTATGGCCGCATGTTCCGCATCCGTTCCGCGGTCTGAAAGGATGATGTAGTTGACACCGTCATCTACAGACTGTTCCGCCTGTCTGCAGAGGTTTCCGAGAGCTTCCTGAAGTCCGGACCTTCCTTTCGATACCTTGAAGGTCATCGGCAGTTTGACTGTCTTGAATCCTTTGTACCGGATATTGCACAGTATGTCCAGCTGTGTATTTGTCAGCACGGGGTGAGGAAGCCTGACCATCTTGCAGTGCTTTTCATTGGGCATGAGGATCTGCATGCCTACCGCGCCTATGTATTCGGTCAGGGACATTACGAGTTCTTCGCGGATAGGGTCGATGGGCGGATTTGTGACCTGTGCGAACTGCTGTCTGAAATAGTTGAACAGAAGCTGCGGCTTTTCAGACAGTATGGCCAGAGGGGTGTCGTTTCCCATGGAGGCTACAGGTTCGGAGCCGTTCGTGCACATCGGCATGATGATTCTTTCGATGTCTTCTATAGTGAATCCGAAATTCCTCAGCAATACATCGTAGTTCTCCACTCCGTTTTCCACTTTCCGCCCGCTTTTGAGAGTGTCGAGTTCTATCCTGTTCGCCGACAGCCACTGCCGGTAAGGCATGGCCGAGGCCATTTCCTGTTTCAGTTCTGCATCATAGCGTATCTTTCCTTCCTGAGTGTCCACTATCAGCATTTTGCCTGGCTGCAGACGGCCTTTTTCAAGTATCTCGTTCGGCTCGAAACTTATGACCCCGGCTTCGCTCGCCACGACCATCATTCCTGTCTTGGTGATAAGGTATCTGGCCGGGCGCAGTCCGTTCCTGTCCAGCATCCCGCCTGCATAGCGCCCGTCGGTAAACAGCAGGGCGGCGGGCCCGTCCCATGGCTCCATCAGGATAGAATGGTATTCATAGAAGGCTTTCAGATCTTCGCTGATGGGGTTTTTGTCATTGAACGATTCAGGTACAAGCATGGCCATGGCATGAGGAAGGCTCATGCCTGACATCATGAAGAATTCCAGAACATTGTCCAGCGAGGCGCTGTCGCTCATTCCAGGCTGGATTATCGGGCGTATGGCTTTTATGTCAGGGATTTCCGGTGTGGCGAGGACGCTTTCCCGGGCTTCCATCCAGGCACGGTTTCCTCTGATGGTATTTATCTCGCCATTGTGCGCCAGCACCCTGAACGGCTGGGCGAGACTCCATGTCGGAAAAGTGTTCGTGCTGAATCTGGAGTGCACCAGGGCGATTCCGCTGGTGAAATACGGCTGCGAGAGGTCAGGAAAGTATTCCCGTACCTGCGTGGAAGAGAGCATACCTTTATATACTATGGTCTTGCTCGACAGGGAGACCATGTAGAAGTCCCTGTCATCCACCCGTTTCTCGATTTTCTTGCGGATGATGTAGAGTTTTCTTTCGAAATTCTCTCCGGCTGTATGGCCCGTGATGAATATCTGTCTGATGTCCGGCTCGCTTTCGAGTGCATCTTTCCCGAGAATTCCGCTGTTTACGGGTACGCTCCGCATGTGCATCAGCGAAAGTCCTTCACGCTCGGTCTCTTCGATGATGATGCTGTAGATATCCTCCTGCCGCTTCCGGTCTTTGGGCAGAAAGACGAGCCCTGTCCCGTATTTCCCTTTTTCAGGGACGGGTATTCCCTGCAGGAGGATGAATTCATGGGGTATCTGGAGCATGATTCCCGCTCCGTCCCCTGTCTTGTTGTCGGCGCCTTCAGCCCCTCTGTGTTTCATGTTCTCAAGCACTTTCAGGGCGGAGTCCACCAGTTCGTGCGATTTGTCTCCGCGGATGTTCACGAGCATGCCAACTCCGCACGCATCGTGTTCATACCCCGGGTCGTACAGGCCTTTTCTCTTAGTCATATCCATAGTCCTATTTGTCAAGTTCCTGAGAAGATTCCGCGTGTGGGGATGGAATCCTCAGTCAATACAAATTTACCGCATGCTCCTTTTTCTACGTCCAGAATATCTGTAAAAATGCATGAATAAAATAACGGCATTTCACTTTGTAAGCAAAATGCCGTCAATGGTTCTGTTTCTTAATTGCTGTCCCTTTTATAATGACAATATGGAATCCGCCGCGTTATGCCGAGGATATTGTCCTGCGTCCCTATGAATTATTTTACGATCCACCTGTCGATATTCCGTGTCTCCGA
>CALVBH010000008.1 GCA_944325765.1 uncultured Bacteroidales bacterium | reverse complement strand
CACGATGGGGCTGTATGTCAACCCTTCTGTGGGCGTGAACTACAGGGTGTCGGAAAAGAACAGCCTCTATTTCTCCGTGGGACTGAAGGGGACAACGGTACCGTCCGTGGACGCGCTGGAACTTCAGACCCTGGCTGTCAAAAGGAAATTCGCCTACGGAATCGACTGGCATTTAGGATTCACTTTTTAAAATGTCTGTCCGCAGTTCCATAAAATTAAAGACAGATTCTATTGTTTTATCGGATTTAATACGTAAATTTGCGCCCGCTAAAATTCCTGAAAAGAATTTTGCACTATTGTTAATAATTTTAATCTTTTTGCACAATGGATGAATATTTACAGGCTGAAAAGAAGCAAGAGATTTTCGCGAAGTACGGAAAGTCTAATAAGGACACCGGCTCTCCGGAGAGTCAAGTTGCTCTATTTTCCTACCGTATCGCTCACCTTACCGAGCATCTGAAAAACAACAAGAAAGACCATGTAACACGCCTTTCTCTGCTGAAACTGGTCGGTAAGAGACGTCGTACCCTTGACTATCTGAAGGAAAAAGACATAGAGAGATACAGAAGCATTATCAAGGAGCTTGGGCTCCGCCGATAAGCGATTGGACAGAAAGAGGGGAGTAATCCTGCGGGGCTCCCCTCTTTTTTTTGACAGACAAATCTCTACCCTGCGCCGGCTAACAAAAGATCAGTCTGCGGCCGGATTCAGGTTACGCGATATGAAGAAAATAATAAGTATAAATCAACTCCCATAGGGGGAGGCAGACTGAAAGCTATTACATGAACATCATCAACAAAAAAATCGAATTATCCGACGGAAGGGTAATTGAAATCGAGACAGGCAAGCTCGCCAAGCAGGCAGACGGTTCTGTCGTAGTGAAAATGGGGGGTACGATGCTCCTCGCCTGTGTCACTTGCGCAAAAGACGCCAAACCGGACGTAGACTTCATGCCGCTGCAGGTGGACTACAAGGAAAAATTCGCATCTGCCGGAAGATTCCCGGGCGGCTTTATGAAACGTGAGGGAAAGGCTTCCGATGCCGAGATACTTACTGCGCGTCTTGTGGACAGGGCTCTCAGACCGCTGTTCCCGGAAGACTTCCATGCAGAGGTATTCGTGACCATCAACCTGATTTCCGCAGAAAAGGACATTCAGCCGGATGCGCTTGCCGGACTGGCAGCTTCATCAGCCCTCGCTGTCAGCGATATTCCGTTCGGAGGACCGATTTCCGAAGTAAGGGTGGCCAGAATAAACGGCGAACTCAAGATAAACCCTAACTTCAGCGAGATGGAAAACTGTGATCTGGATATCATGGTCGCAGCCACATACGACAACATCATGATGGTGGAAGGCGAGATGAAAGAGGTCAGCGAAGCTGAAATGCTCGAAGCCATCAAGTTCGCACACGCTGAAATCAAGAAGCACTGCAAGGTGCAGATGGAACTGATGGAAGAGACCGGCAAAACAGTCAAGAGGACCTACTGCCACGAGGAAAACGACGAAGAACTCCGCAAGGCAGTGGAAACGTTCTGCTATGACAGGTGCTACGCCATCGCCAAGTCCGGGCTGCCGAAACACGAGAGAAGCGATGCTTTCGATGCCCTGAAAGAAGAATTCTACCAGACCATTCCGGAAGAGGAGAGGGAAGCCAAGCAGATGATGGTCGAAAGATATTACCATGCAGTGGAAAAGGCTGCCATGAGAAACATGATTCTCGATGAGGGAATCCGTCTCGACGGACGCAGCAGCACACAGATCCGTCCTATATGGTGCGAAGTGGATTACCTGCCTTGCGCACACGGTTCCGCCATATTTACCAGAGGCGAAACCCAGTCACTTTCCACGGTGACTCTCGGGACGAAACTCGATATGAAGGAACTCGACGAGGTTCTCGTACAGAAGACAGAGCAGTTCGTACTGCACTATAATTTCCCTCCGTTCGCTACCGGTGAAGCCAAGGCCCAGAGAGGTGTCGGCCGCCGTGAGATAGGACATGGAAACCTGGCATGGAGAGCTCTCAAGCCTATGGTTCCGCTTGCTCCGGAGAATCCTTACGCAGTACGCGTGGTTTCTGACATTCTCGAATCCAACGGCTCTTCCTCTATGGCTACGGTCTGCGCAGGCTGCCTGGCCCTGATGGATGCCGGTGTGAAAATCAAGAAACCGGTAGCAGGTATCGCTATGGGGCTCATCACCGATGAAAAGGATCCTAACGGAAAATACGCCATCCTGAGCGACATACTCGGAGATGAGGACCACCTCGGAGACATGGACTTCAAGGTAACGGGAACAAAGGACGGCATCACCGCCACCCAGATGGATATCAAGGTCGACGGACTTTCATACGAAGTTCTGGAAAAGGCTCTCGAACAGGCACGTCAGGGCAGACTCCACATTATGGGAGAAATGATGAAATGCATCAGCGAACCTCGTACAGACTACAAGCCGTTCGTTCCGCGCATCATACAGATCCGCATCCCAGGAGACTTCATCGGTGCCGTTATCGGAAAGGGCGGAGAGGTCATCCAGAAGATTCAGAAAGAAACCGGCACGACCATCACCATCACCGAAGAAAACGGAGAAGGTATCGTGGATATTTTCGGAGAGAGCAAGGATGCTATGGACAAGGCCCTCGAGTGGATCAACGGCATATGCGCTGTGCCTGAGGTCGGAGAGGTTTACCACGGCAAGGTCGTCTCCATCCTTGAATTCGGAGCTTTCGTGGAAATTCTCCCTGGCAAAGAGGGGCTGCTCCACATCTCCGAACTCGACTGGGGCAAGACGGAAAAGGTGGAGGACATCCTGAACATCGGCGACGAAGTGGATGTGAAACTTCTCGAAATCGATGAGAAGACAGGCAAGATGAGACTCTCCCGCAGGGCACTGATCGAGAAGCCGGAAGGCTACGTTGAGCCTGAACGCAGACCGAGACCGCAGGGAGACCGCGGACCGCGCCGCGAAGGCGGCAGAAACGGCGGACGCCGCAATGACCGCAAGCCGGGGAACAAATAGCGGCACGCAGCCACCATTCCTGGCAAAGCGAAGAAATCCGCTTATAAAAAAGGAACCGACCTCAAAATCTTCCGGGTCGGTTCCTTTTTTTCTGTCATTCCGAGCAAATACGCCTAAAATCTGACTCCTATGGAAATATAATACTGGAGTCTGTTGAGAGAACTGCCGCTGTCATCGTCCTTGAGCCTGTTCATAAGGCCATAGTCGAAACCTCCCTTAACAGTGATGAATCGGAGGAGATCCAGTCCGACACCGCCGCCCATAAGCACATCGAAACGGTTCATACGGTTCTGAGGCATATTCCGGTTTATGGTTTCGATTATCTGGTCCGAAATACCGGAAAGGTTCTCAGACTTGAATTTACCGGAGTAGGCGTTGTATGTCACGCTGCCGTTCACGTTATTCCCGGCCACGTCGCCAGTTACGGTCATCTTGTTGTTGGCCGCCAGGCCGAAGGAAAGGGTCGGTCCGACGAAGATATTGATTCCGAACATCGGCACGATGTCGAAAGTATACTTGAAATGGATGGGAACACTGAGCATGTGCTCGGTATAGCTGTCGGAAACCTTGAAGCCGATTTCCTCCTCGCTGCCGCTCGAATTCAGATAAGAATAGTAAAGCCCCGGCTGGATGGAAAGACCGGCAAACAGACGGATATCGTTGGCGACTCCCACGAAGAAACCGTTCATAGGCTCTGATCCGGAGACCCCGGAACCCTCTGCCTTCGACCTGTATGAAGAATTAAGATACCCGAGATCCACTCCGGACTTGGCTGAAAGCGGCACCGACATGACAAGGCAGCCCGCCAACATCGCTGCAAATTTAAAAACGTTCTTCATATTCTGAAAATTTAAGGTTTTTGCACAGTTTCGTCAGTCTCTCCTCCCTCGGAAAGCCAGCCGCCGCCGAGAGACTTGTACAAGACCACCAGAGCCTTGTATTCACCCATAATCGCGTTGCTCAGCTCCACCTGCGAACTGAAATAGGACCTCTGGGCATCCAGCACGTCCATATATGAAATGGCTCCGTTTATATACTGGAGATTGGCCAAGGAGACATACTGCTTGGACGCTTCCTGAAGGTCGAACTTCAGACTGGTGTTCTCGACGGCGGAATTGTAGCCTACTATGGCATCGTAAACTTCCTTGAAGGCCTGGAGGACATCCTTTTCATAATTGTACCTGGCCTGGTTATAGGCTGCGACCGAAGCCTTGAAATTCGCCTTGCGCCTGCCGAACTCGAATATCGGAGCTGTCAAATTGCCCAATATATAATAGTAGGGAGCCTTGATGAAATTTCCGAGAGTACCTGTTTCCACGCCTCCGTCGAAGGAAATGACAAACTCGGGAAAACGCTCCGCCTGGGCCACTCCTACCGCAGCGGCTGCCGCATTCAATTCCTGAGATGCCTGCCTGAGATCAGGACGTCTGGTCAGCAGCTGGGACGGCACCCCCACAGGGATTTCCTTCCGGTATGACAGTTCGAGAGGAATACGCGAACGTTCTATATGCTTCGGATAGGAACCTGTCAGAAAGGCCAGTTCACTCTCTTTCATGGCGATTTCATGCTCAAGTTCAGGAATGAGCGCCGCCGTAGTGGCCCGCTCCACCAGAGCCTGCTGGTAAGGAATGTCGGAAGTAAGGCCTCCGTCAAGACGGAGTTTGGCTTTCTGCACTCCCTCGTCGCGGGTCTGAAGGGTCCTTCGTACGATGAGAAGTTCGTTGTCCAGCGTCTGCAGGTCCAGATAGGTATCGGCCACTTCTGCTATCAGGGATATCCTCAGAGCCCTCTGGGCTTCTACGGAAGCGAGATATTCCGCCAGTTTCTCCCGACTGCCCCATCTGAGGTGTCCCCAAAGGTCTATTTCCCAGGAAAAACGGCCGATGACACTGTAAACCGGATCTTCTGCAGGGTCATCTCCGGTATAGTTCGTGTGTTCGTTTTCCGCATACAGTCTGGCGGACAGCGACGGCCAGAGTTCGGAGCGCTGGATTTTGTACCTGTACTCCATTTCCCGCAGCCGTTCGGCGGCCACGAGCATATCCTTGTTGTATTCAAGCGCTTCATTTATAAGGCTATGCAGCGTCGTATCAGGATATATCTTCCACCATTCGACGTCGGCCCAGGTCAGGGTGTCGGTGCCGGAAATTTCCGTATAGGATTCCGGCAAGTCGAGTTCCGGCGATGCGCAATACTTTGCAGGAGAGCAGGATACGCCCAGTGTTCCAGCCGTCAGGATGGCCGCGGCCACCATAGCCGCACCTCCTGTTCCCTTGTGTTTTTTCCGTGACAATTTCTCTCTCATCTTGTAAATCTGAACGAAGAAGAACGGTACGAATACGATACCGGCGGTAATCGCCACTATCATCCCGAAAAATACGCCCGTACCGATATCCTGGCGGCTGGCAGACCCTGGTCCCGTCGCGAAGACCAGAGGCAGCATGCCGAGGATGAAGGCCAGGGACGTCATCACTATCGGCCTGAACCTCAGATGCGCGGCTGTGACCGTGGCGTCTTCGAGGCTCTTGCCCTTTTCCACTTCTTCCTTCGCGAATTCGACTATCAGAATCGCGTTCTTCGCCACCAGACCGACCAGCATCACGAGTCCTATCAGGAAATAGACGTTGCTCTCGTACCCCAGTATCCATACTCCGAGATATGCTCCCGCTATCGCAATAGGCAGAGACAGGAGCACAGCCACAGGGATGGACCAGCTTTCGTACTGTGCTGCCAGAAACAGGAATACGAAAAGCAGTGCCAGGCCGAGCACAATACCTGTCTGGCCTCCTTCCTTTTTCTCCTGATATGAAAGTCCGCTCCATTCTATGCCTATATTGTCGGGCAGATGCTCTTTCGCAAGGCTTTCCAGCAGATCCATAGCCTGGCCGGAACTGTAGCCATGGGCGGTCTCGCCGTTGACGGTGATGGCATAGTACATATTGAACCTGTTTATGGTTCCGGGGCCTGTGGTATATTCGGTGCTGCCGAGGGCATTGACAGGGACCATGGTCCCGTTGGAACTTTTTACGAAGAACAGGTTCAGATTGTCCTTATGGGCTCTGTACGGTGCATCGGCCTGGATATAGACACGATAGACGCGGTTGAACATATTGAAGTCGTTCACATATATCGAGCCGGTAAAGGCTTTCAGCGTGGAGAATACGTCCGCGAGCGGCACCCCGATCATCTGTATCTTGTCACGGTCGGCATCGAAGAACAACTGCGGTATGTCCTTGGTGACATTGGTCGAAAGACCGGTAAACTCCTTGCGCTGGGAAGCATAGAACATCAGTGTATCGGCGGCACGCTGCAGATCCTCGTATGTCGCGTCTCCCCTGGCTTCAAGCACCATGGAAAAGCCTCCGGAGGTTCCGAGTCCCGGTATGACGGCCGGCGTACTCAGGTAAACCTTGCTTTCAGGATATACGGACAGGGAATCCCGGACTGTCTGCATCGTCTTGTTTATATCCGTTTCCTTCCTTTCCTTCCATGGCTTGAGGATTACGGTAAGCTGACTGTTAGACTGGTTGCTGCCGACACGCGGACTGGAGCCGGTGACATTCAGGACATATTGTACATCCGGCTGTCTCATCAGAAATGCCATGGCCCTGTCCGTGATGACGCGCGTCCTTTCCAGGGTGGCGCCTACCGGAAGTTCGAGTTCCACGGTAAAATAGCCCTGATCCTCCTTCGGGATGAAACTGCTCGGCACCAGGGAGGAGAACACCCAGATACCGATGATGGTAATGCCGAAAAATGCAGCCATCCGCCGCCTGTGGTGCAGACTGGCCCGTATCATTTTCTCGTAGAACCTGTTTCCTGTAGCAAGACCTTCGTTTATCTTTCTGAAAATGATGTTCTTCTTCTCGTCCGGCTTCGGAGGTTTCAGGAAAATGGAGCACATCACCGGGCTCAAAGTCAGGGCGACGATGGTGGAGATGATGACAGACACTGCGATGGTGATGGTGAACTGTCTGAAAAGCTGCCCGGTGATGCCGGAAAGGAAGCTGACAGGCACGAATACGGCGCAGAGGACGAGCGACATAGCTATCAACGCACTGCCTATGCCCTGCATGGCCTTTTTAGTGGCCTCGTAAGGAGAAAGATGCTCCTCACGCATGATTCTGTCCACGTTTTCGACCACGACGATGGCGTCATCCACGACTATACCGATGGCGAGGATGAGTCCGAGGAGTGTCATCATATTCAGGGAGAACCCGAATATAAGCATGATTCCGAAAGTACCGATAAGGGAAATAGGCACCGCTATGGCAGGTATCAGCGTGGCCCTCCAACTCTGCAGCGACAGGAACACCACTAAAATCACGAGCAGGAGAGCCTCGAACAGAGTCTTGTAAACGTGATGGATGGACTCCGATATGTAGGTGGTCATATCGAAAGGTATGTCGTAGGTGATACCTTCCGGAAAGGATCTGGCGATTTCCTCCATCTCTTTCTTCACATTCTCCGCGACTTCGATGGCATTCGCGCCGGGAAGCATATAGACATCCATAACTGCCGCGTTGCCTCCGTTGATACCGCTCTCAGTGTTGTATGACTGGGCTTCCAGAGAGACTCTGGCCACGTCTTTCAGTCTGATGATGGAACCGTCCTGTCCGGCTCTGATGACGATGTTCTCGAACTGGCTCACCGATGAAAGCCTGCCTGTGGCGGTAATAGGTATGGTCACATCCACGTTCTCTATGGGCTGCTGGCCCAATACGCCTGCCGCAGACTCCCTGTTCTGGTCCTTAAGGGCTTTCTGAAGGTCCTGCACCGTAAGGCCGAGACTCGCCAGCTTGTCCGGCTGCACCCATATCTGCATGGCATAGTAGCGGCTGCCGACATTGGACACACGGCCTACCCCGGGAACACGCCTGAGCATGTCGAGGACATTCAGGGTGGCATAGTTGCTCAGATATATCTCGTCGAATTTCGGGTCATCGGTCAACAGGGTGACCGTCACGAGTTTGTTGGCCGCGACCTTTTCCACTGAAATGCCGTTCTGCACCACCTCCGCCGGAAGTCTGGCCTCTGCCTGCTTCACCCTGTTCTGCACTTCCACGGCCGCAAGATCCGGATTGCTGGATATGTCGAATGTGATATTGGCCGTAAAACTGCCGGAGTTCGTGTTCTTGGACTCCATATAGAGCATTCCGGGGGTGCCGTTCAGTTCCTGTTCGATAGGCGTCGCCACGGCCTGGGCTACAGTCTGCGCACTTGCCCCGGGATAGGATGCCGTGACTCTGACTACCGGCGGCACGATATTCGGGTACTGGTCGACGGGCAGGAGCGTCAGTCCTATGAACCCCACCAGCACTATGATGACGGATATGACGGTCGAAAAGACCGGTCTGTCTATGAAAAAATCTGATTTCATCTTACTGGCCTCCCGGTTAGTTGACTGCAGGCGCTTCAGCCGCACGGGCCTTCTGTCCGTGGGCAAGTTTGTGATAACCTTCGACGACTATCTGCTCGCCCGGCAGAAGTCCGCGCTCGACCACTGTCATGTTCCCGGTTTCAGGTCCGAGTTCGATAAAACGCTTTTCGGCGATTCCGTCATTGCGGAGCACGAAAATGTAGGCTCCGCTCTTTTCGGTGATAATGGCTTTGGCCGGTACGACCACCGCATCCTCCCGCACATCGAGAAGAAGCGTCACGTTCGTGAACTGGCCCGGAAGAAGGTCATGGTCCGGATTCGGCATTTCGGCGCGGACGGAGAATGTACCCGAGCGGGAGTCAACCTGAGGGTCGGCGAAGTCCACCAGGCCCTTGTATTTGTAAACCGATTTGTCAGCCATAGTGATGGTGACATACGGATCCCATTTGCGGGTAGAGTCTTTCTGTCCGATGTTCACGTTTCTGTCCTTGCTGATCTGATAATCGAGGTCGGTCATCTTGAATTCCACGTCCACGGTATCGCTCTTCACGACATTGGCCAGCAGAGACTGGCCGCCCGGGCCTACGAGAGTGCCTATGTCCACGTGTCTTTCACTGATATATCCGCTTATCGGCGAACGGACTGTGGTATAACTCAACGCCAGTTCATCCTGCTTCAGATCCGCTTCGCTCATCAGCACTTCGGCTTTCGCACTTTCGTATGCGGCGATGGCATTGTCCAGGTCGAGCTGGCTGGCGGCATTCTGCTCGAAAAGCGGACGGATACGGTTAAGGTCGCGTTCAGCCTTCTGTGCCAGGGCCCTGTTCTTTTCCAGAAGCGCTCTGGCCCTGTCCGCCTGGGCCTGATACTGGCGCGGGTCGATAATGAAAAGCACCTGATTCTTTTCCACGTATGTACCTTCTTCGAAAAGCATATTCTCAAGATAGCCTTCGACCCGCGCCCGGACTTCCACGAACTGCTGGGCGCGGATAGTGCCCGGATATTCGCCGTAGAGTTCCACGTCCTGGGTGGTCACCGTCTCGGTCATGACTACCGGAATGTCTTCCATTGCAGGCTCCGGTCTGGTCAGCACTACTATAAGCGCGACAAGCGCAATGACTGCCGCGGCGATGACTGCCCAGAATTTCCAGCTGGATTTCCTTATCTTGAACACAACGTATTTCGACTTGTTGTCGAGGCTGCTGTAAGTTTCCTTCAGAAATGATTTCCCTTTCATAATAAATACATTGTCAATACCGGCCCGACAGCATGGAGGGCAGTCGGGCCGGGGCAAATTTACAAAAAATATACCGATTGCGAGCCGCAGGAACGGCACAAATATCCATTTTAACGTCAGTTCGACGAATTTATGTTGTTCAGCACCACGGAATTCGTCGAACCGTCGTTACGGATTTCTTCGAAATCCGATTGTTTTAAACCCCAGTCGCTGTGGCGACAGCCCCTTTTCAAGGGGCGCCACCCCCATTCGCCCCCTCGCCGGGGGCTCGTCGCAGGACTCATGTCCTGCTCCTTAGCGGTAGTTCGATGATCTTCAATAAATTAAATTTCATCGAACTCACGTATTTTAGGCATTTTCGACATTGTAGCTGCCGGCATCCCCATTTGTTATGATAGTACGGTCTCATATTTTTGGTATCTTTGCGGTCGACAGAACTGATTCTATATGAAATTATCTGAACTGAAAACCGGTGAACGCGGCGTGGTCGTCAGGGTAAGCGGCCACGGGAGTTTCCGGAAAAGGATACTGGAACTGGGATTCATCAAGGGCAATGTCGTAAAGGTCATCCTGAATGCGCCGTTGAAAGACCCCATAGAATATGAAGTCATCGGCTACAAAATCTCATTGCGACGGGAGGAGGCCGATATGATAGAGGTCATCAGCGAGTCAGAAGCCAAACTCAGTCTCGAGCAGGCGCCTTTGCCCGAAACCATCGCCGAATCCTGCGATGAAACCGAGATTCTGGCCAGACGGATGAAGGATCTGGCCGAACAGCGGAGACATGTCATCCGGGTAGCCCTGGTGGGCAATCCGAACTGCGGGAAAACTTCCCTCTTCAACATCGCTTCCGGCAGCCATGAGCACGTGGGGAACTACAGCGGGGTAACCGTAGACGCCAAAGAAGGACACTTCGAATACGGAGGATACAAATTCGTGCTCGTGGATCTTCCAGGCACCTATTCGATTTCAGGATTCAGTCCGGAGGAACTGTACGTCCGCCGGAATCTGGTCGAAGAAACCCCGGACGTTGTCATAAATGTGGTGGATTCGTCGAATCTGGAAAGGAACCTGTATCTGACGACCCAGATCATCGATATGAACCTCAGAGTCGTTATGGCCCTGAATATGTACGATGAACTGGAAGCCAGGGGCGATGAACTGGATATCAGGACTCTCGGACACCTGCTCGGCATGCCTTTGGTCCCGACCGTCAGCAAGACAGGCCAGGGCATACCTGACCTTTTCGACAAGATCATAGAACTGTATGAAAATCCCGACCCGCATATAGCCAGACACATACACATCAATCACGGGGCCGAACTGGAACAATCCATCGACAGGGTAAAGCTGGCCATCCAGAAAAATGACGATATCAGATACAAGTATTCCACTCGTTATCTGGCCATCCGGCTGCTGGAAAACGACAATGAAGTGGAAAACATCATCGGCGCCCTGCCGAACAGGGATGAAATCATAGCCGCAAAATACGACGAGCAGAAACGGTTCGAGAAACTGATGGGCACGACTACGGAATCCGCCATCATCGATGCCAAGTATGCATTCGTGAAAGGCGCCCTGGCCGAAACGTTCCGGCCAGGAACAGTACGTAAAAAACGCCGTTCCATCACCGACAGGATAGACTCCGTGGTAACCAATACCTGGCTCGCCTTCCCTATCTTTTTCATACTTCTGTACATCGTGTTCGCAGGGACGTTCATCCTGGGAGAGTACCCGATGCAGTGGATAGACTGGATAGTGGCAAAATTCGGCGATTTCGTGGCTTCCGCCATGCCTGACGGAATCTTGAAAGACCTGATAGTGGACGGCATCATCGGCGGTGTCGGAAGCGTTCTGGTCTTCTTCCCCAATATTGTCATCCTGTACTTTTTCCTGTCGCTGCTTGAAGACTCCGGGTATATGGCCAGGGCGGCATTCATCATGGACAGGGTAATGCACCGGATGGGACTGCACGGGAAGTCCTTCATCCCTATGATTATGGGGTTCGGGTGCAACGTGCCGGCCATTATGGCTACCAGGACCATCGAAAGCCGTAAAAGCAGGCTGATTACCCTCCTCGTAGTCCCGTTCATGTCGTGCTCGGGCAGGCTTCCTGTCTATCTGCTGATTGTGGGAGCGTTTTTTCCACGTTACGGAGGTCTCGTCCTGCTCGGTCTTTATGCGCTGGGAATCGTGCTGGCCGTCCTGTCGGCCAAAGTCATGAGCAGATTCTTCAAGGATGACGACCTGCCGTTCGTTATGGAACTCCCGCCTTACCGCATACCGACATCCAGATCTATTTTCCGCCATACCTGGGAAAAGGGAAAACAATACCTGCACAAAATCACCGGAATCATTCTGATCAGTTCCATCATAATATGGTTTTTGGGCTACTTCCCTCATAACAACGACTGTCAGGACAAGGCTGTCCAGCAGGAAAACTCATATTTAGGATACGTGGGCAAGGCTATCGAACCGGTACTGGAACCTCTCGGATTCGACTGGCAGATGGGAGTGGGCATTCTGACCGGTATCGCAGCCAAGGAACTGGTGGTCAGCTCCATGGGAGTAATGTACAGCGTCAGTGACGATGTCGAGTCAGCCTCGGGCGAAACGAAGCTGCAGCAGGCATTGCTCGACCACATCAGTCCGGCGGCGGCGTTGGCCTTTATGGTCTTCGTCCTGCTTTATTTCCCTTGTATTGCGACATTCGGAGCCATAAGGGCGGAAACCGGGAAATGGAAATGGGCGATATTTTCGGCGGTCTATACCATCGTCGTCGCCTGGGTCATGTCGTTCGCCGTCTACAGGATAGCCCTGCTGTTCTGACGCCCGATCCTGCGGGCAGGAGGATACCTGGACAGGCAAGGCGGGACAAAGAAAGGTCGAAGGCAGGGCAATGGCGAAGAAGGGCCGGGACAAAGACGGAACAAAATACCCATAAATGGGGATTGCGGAGGAACTTTTCCGTAATTACCTTTGCATCAGAAAATTTTTCGAGCCATAAACATCAGGTCCTTTTAATTGTTGTGCAAGGTGTGTCGGGACGCTGCAGGTCGCTGCGGTCCGACACGCCTTGAAAGCACGGCCCGATATTATTTACAGCATTATTTACAGCGACTGAAAATACGTGAATCCGATGAAACAGGAAATAAAATATTTCTCGCCGGAGATGAAAATGGCGGATCTCGTGGAAATCGACTACAGGCTTCTGACGGTAATAGCGCGCTGCGGCCTGCCGCTGGGTTTCGGAGAGAAAACGGTAGCGAACATGTGCGCCGAAGCGGACGTCGACGCCAGGGCATTCATCCTGATATGCAATATGTACTCCTGCTTCGGCTATGTGCCTGCCGAAGAATCCCTCAAGGAAGCCGATCCGCTCACAATCCTCAAATACCTGCAGCGCTCCCATCGTTCCTATATGGATGACGGCTTTTCGTCTATGGAACTATCCATAAACGAACTTGTAGCGCCCTGTCCTGCCGCCCAGCGGAAAGTAATCCTCGATTTCTTCGAGGATTACAGGACAGAGGTCAGGAGCCATTTCGAATATGAGGAGACGGTATTTTTCCCTTATGTGGAATCCGTCGTTTCGGGCGGGAGTACCGGAGACTATTCCGCTTCGATTTTCGAAGAGAACCACAGCAACATAGAAGAAAAGCTTAAGGATCTGACGAACATCGTGATGAAATATCTTCCTGCGGCGTGCAGCAACATTCTGGCGAACAAGCTGCTTTACAGTCTGTTCGCGCTCTCGGAAGATCTCGGGAAGCATACCGAAATAGAAAATCTCATTCTCGTCCCGATGGTGAACCGGCTTGAAGCCCTGAAAAAGTCCGAACGATGAAAGTTTTTCTGATTATGCCCTCACAGGTGATGGTTCGCGGTATCGAAGGCGTTTTCCGCGATATGGGAGAGTTCACGGTAGCTGGTGCCGCAACATTCCTGACTCCACGCGAAGAGACCATTCTGAAAAATATTTCCGCTGATGCGGTAATCGTTGACCCGGCGGTCTTTCCGCACTCGGCGCGGAGCAACATAAAACATCATATAGCCGAATACACCGATGTTCCGGTTATAGCATTCCCGAGCATTTTCATAGACGAAGAAACAGCCCGGCAGTACGATGCCGTCCTGAGCCTGTACGACAGTCCGGCCGATATCATTCACAAACTGCGAAAGGCCGTTTCATCATCTAAAGACAACTCCCTCTCAAACGGAGACGAACTTTCCGCACGGGAAAAGGATATTCTCATCTGTGTAGCCAAGGGATTTCTGAACAAGGAAATAGCCGATATGTTCAATATTTCCATACACACCGTCATCTCACACAGAAGGAATATTACCCGCAAGACCGGAATCAAGACAGTAGCCGGTCTCACGGTTTATGCCATACTGAACAATCTCATAGACCCGTCATCCGTAGAGTGACAGAACCGGTCAGGCTTCGTCGCCGAAATTCAGCGAACTGTTTTTCGGCTTGAAAAGACCTTGGCAGTGCGCGATATATACGGAAAACGATATTATGTAAAAAAGGATTGCAATGACCGCGACAATCGTCTTCGCCACCCCTGCCGTCCTCTCTACTCCGGCCATCACTTCTTCCTGGACTGCCTGCAGGATGTTATGCAGGGTAAACGGTGTCCCGGAAGCGTCAAATTCATCGATAAAGGCATCAGTTCCGTCAAGGACCGCATCCACTGCTTTCTTTACGGGACCGACAGCCGGCAAATTGAATATCCGAGACAGGACGATACTGGTATCGGCAGTCTCGCTCATTGCAATACCGTTGCCTATAAGCGTCTCGAATTCGGATTTGTCGAGGATTTCATCCGTATATCCCGGATACATCTGCTCTATCCTTTCTTCCGCAGAAGCGACAGCCTCTGACAGCATCGCCGAAACTTTTCCCGGAATGGCCCCGCACAAAATGACAATAAGCAGGAACAGCAACGTTCCGGCGGCCAGCACGCCGACAAGAATCTTTTTCCCGTTATCTTCAGGTGAATTCATAACTTTTCCCCGTTCATATAGACCACCGTCTTTACAGGACGGCAGCCGGATTTCAGATTTTCCGCAAATGATTTTCTGTACTTCCCGAGTTCCGCATACATGCCCGGCCTGCCCAGATCGGCGAGCACTACCCTCACGAGCAGACGGCCGCAAGGCGCCTGCATATATTCCGAGAACGACTCGGGCCGGAACTCCCGGGCATTCCGCTCCATCAGAACCGTATATTTTCTTTTTTTGTCTTTCCAGCTGCCGAACAGTTTCAGACTGTTCCGGAAGCAGATTACAAACAGGATCAGCTGGGCAGGCAGAAGCCACATGCTGACCCTGTACAGCGGAATCAGACCTACTCCTATTCCCGCAAACATCAAAAGAATAGCATAGGTATTGAGATACAGGAATCTCGGCAGAGTAGAAATCCGCTTTTCAAACATTACTGGGCGGCGGAAATAGCCTTATAGAATGCTTCGACCACTTTCTGGGCACCGGCCTCGTCCACATCGGAGAGAAGGACGGATGTCCTCTGGGTAAAGGCATCGTAATAGAGGTTATAAGACTGGCAGAAGCAGCCGAAACAAGTGCCTTCTTTGGTATATCCTACTTCCTTCACACTGCTCGGGAGCACATATTTCACATTTTTACCTGCATTCAGGACCCACAATGCCTTGAACTGGATAATCTCGACTACACGTTTGTCCGTGATTACGACATAGCCCTGACGTTTGTTTCCGAAAATGAGGTTAATGAATTTGACGATGCCGCCGATGAGTTTCGCAATAGGATTCGAACTCGTGGCCCAAAGTTCGGCTTCAAGTTCTACTACCAGATGTTCGTCTTCGCCCAAAATAAGGCCGGATTTCAATTCAGTCATAAAAAACAAGGTTAAAGGTTAATAAAAAAACTCCATTTTATGATAATGGATGCTGCAAATATCTTATATGGTCATTATCCGGTCTTTACGACTTGTATTTCCAAAGATAGCAAAATTTTTCAAATCCGCATTCTCCGTCCGCATTTTATATGATAATTTCCAGGAGACTGCGTATCACATACCTTATTTTTTCCTTTCCAAGATTTTTCTTCTTGCTTTTTCAGGCAATTTGTAATACCTTTGCCAACCTGTATCGGTTCAAGCCCGGATGGCGGAATCGGTAGACGCGTTGGTCTCAAACACCAATGTCCGAAAGGATGTGCCGGTTCGACCCCGGCTCCGGGTACTACCAAAAATCTCCAAATGATTTACAATCAATCATTTGGAGATTTTGTTTTATGCTTCATGTCCGCAATTTGTCCGCATCTCCACCTAACTGTGTCATTATAATTCAGAGAACCACAACATATCGTCTCGGAACATCAAATTTATAGTGAACGTCTCTGTAAGGTTTTTATCTCTTAATTTTCCAATAATCACTTTGGTTGTATTATTGTTTTCAGAATATGGATGTCTATGGATTAGAATCAATGAATCTGCATTTTTCCTAAAAAGGTCAAAATCACTCAGATCGCTGAAATCAGGACAATTATTCCCTATTCTTCTATTATCAAACCGAGAGATTTGCGAACAGACTATTATTGGCACACCTGTACTTACGGCTATGTCTTTCAATGTCAGTAATAAATTGTCTAATTTTTCTTTATGATCTACGCCGGGTAACTCACG
>CALVBH010000007.1 GCA_944325765.1 uncultured Bacteroidales bacterium | reverse complement strand
ATTCTGTATCTGCACCGAAGCCGGAGTGTTGTGCTCGCCGACAAAGGTGAAATCATATTTATAGTTGAAGAACTTGTCTATGAGATATGTCTTGCCGATACGCCTCCGTCCGCTGATGATGACAAATTCGGAGCGGTCTGATTCCAGACACCGCTGCAGTTCGTCACATTCCCTGTTTCGTGAAACCAGTCTGTCCTGCATAATATTTCCGTTTCCACAAAGGTACTCAATCCATAAGTATCTGCCAAATCTAAAGAGTGAGTTTGTACTTTATCTCATAAAATATTTGAGTAAAAGTACAAACTCACCAATACAACATAATGTCGAGTTACTACTTTATCTATGATTTTTTATGAGATAAAGTAACGGTTCAGTATATAGTGGCGTTCCATATTAGCCGGATGCTTTTCATTTCAGTTTTTCCCGGATAGGTTATGTGCCCCAGCTTGCTGTATTCCTTGCTCTTATTTATAGAGTGCCTTGCCCAAATCTTCCAGGCCGGCTTCTCCGGGAAGTCCGGGCCAGGTCTGTTTCATGGCATCCACGAAGGCCTCAGCCGTTTCATTGGCTGCAAGCAGCTCCTTCATCTTTTTCAGATAGGCGATCTTGAACTCCACCGCATCGCGCGTAGCCGCACCGCCGTGTCCGCCGATGAACAGCACCGCACCCGAAGCCAATGAGTTTTCAGCTTCCGCTATTTCTGCGTCGATAGCGGCAGAGGTAGAGATTTGCAGGTTGCTGACATGCGCCTTTGCAGGAGTCCAGTGGGTGTAGTAAGCCTTGCCGCCAATCAGGATGCTGGCGCCGGGAAAATCGGAACTTGCACCGGGGCGGAACTCGAAGGTAACTCCCGCCCATGTCTGCGTTGTTCCGAAAGCCACTTCCGTGGCCTTGCCTGTGGGCATGTCGGTCAGAGCGTCACCGAACGCCTGTTCAAAGCCTTTCATCATGCCGCCATAGATCTCGCCTTTTGTAAATTCGGGCATCCCCTCAGCCATTACCACATCATGGCTTCCGGTTCCACCCACATGATAGTCAGTGATTCGCTTCTCCACGGGTTTGCCACGTTCGGAGAGATAAGTGTCAAACTCAGCCACATTGTCCTTGAACAGCGGCTGTTCCATAGTAACAAGTGCATCCTTGCCTTCGATGATATAGCTTGCATCGCCGAGAGCATCGTTAGTGTAGTAGACATGCAGTCTGTAATTGCCGAGGTCATGTACCTCGAAACGTCCTTTTGTCTGTGCCATAACTGTAACAGTTAAAAGATTAAATAAAATAAACAGTACCTTTTTCATTTTTTTAACATTTATAAGTTACTAAAAGTATCTTGGTTTCTTTTATACTGCAAAGATGTACTGATTATTTGAATCCTGCAAGTAGACACTTGTACATCAGATACTTACTAAAATGTAACTATTGCTGCTAATGAGCAGTTTACAGACAAAAAATTTTTTTAAAAAAAAGTTGTTTGATACCTGAAAGGAATTTGCTTACCTCTGTAGAGTAAATTGATACACAACAATTCGATGGACAGAACAACAATAGAAGATGCAATATTCCCTGATTGTCCGATACGAAATATCCTCGCCAGACTCTGCGACAAATGGTCGCTTCTGGTCCTTTACACGCTGAACAAGGCAGGCAAGGAGCCGATACGCTTCAAAGAATTGCAGCGGGAGATTCCGGACATTTCCCAGAAGATGCTGACAGTAACCTTGCGGACACTGGAGGAGGACGGCTATGTCACACGTACAATATATCCGGAAGTTCCTCCGCGAGTCGAATATGCGCTGACTGAACGGGCATACTCCCTTCTGCCCCGTATCAACGCCCTTATAGCATGGGCCCTGGAAAACAGAGACCCGATCATGAAGGACAGAAAGGCTTTCATCGGGAAATCCCGGAACTGACAACCACTTACGCCACTGTCATCGATGCTCTGACATTCCCTCCCCCTATTTCTCCATCAGGAAGAGGTACTCCTTATGGCTGACGACGGTGTCATTCAGCCATTCGTTAGTCCAGGAAAGTCCGGACATGACATTTTTCCTGTAGTCGATTTCGCGTGCGGATATAAGATGTCCGTGTGAATTTATGATATCGTACAGTTCCTCTTTCGTGGCCCGGCCTCCGGAACTGTATGAAAGCAGGATATATCTGGCGTCGGTCTCCGCTATAAGCCTGTCGATAGCCTGCATGGCGATGAACTTTCCGTCGCCGTTCTTCCTGTATTCTTCGAAAACGGAAGATGCCGCTGAATCATGAGTATCCTCCCGCCTGCCGGACCGCCCGAAAACCGCAGGCCTGTCGTTCAGCACTATGGTCTTCCAGATATGGTAATACGAGGCGTACCTTACCCTGCTCGGAGGCATCTTTTCATTGTTCGAGCCGTATGGCGGGTCGAAATAAGCCAGATCATGATACTCTCGCGCAGCATCATACACATCACCCTTCAGCACACGGTTCCGCGTCGCGATACTGAAGCGTTCCGGCAGCCTGAGCTTCATAGTATTGAACGAACGGGCAGACCAGCCGGACAGATAAGAAGCATAATGTCCCAGAGTATTGTCCACCGAATCCATCGCCAGAATCAGGCTCGTCAGCAGGACAGACTTGTCGACAGGACCGAGTCCGTATTCGTCTATCCTGTCCCTCACTGCATCGAGCTTTCTCGTATTGTGAATCCGGAACGGCTTTTTCCCGTCGGACGAACTGCCTCCGTAATGCTCCGTAAACCATCCGTCGTAACCGTCGAGGGAATTCAGTTCATCGATATACGGCTGATAGAATGAGTCGGGTTTCGTGGAAACAAGGTAACAGTTGCCGAAAACCTCGGACCACTCGGAAATGTCATTCGCCGTGACGTCATACCCTGCCTGTGCCAACGCCTGGGAAACCCTCGTCGTCCCGCTGAAACCATCCAGAACACTGCGTACCGGCAGACTGCGTATTGTATCAACAATATACGGAAGCAGTCTCAGTTTCGAACCGGCATATTTGATTCCTTCCGTCCGAAAGGCTGACCGGTCATCCTGACTGTTTCCGTACATCGGTTATATTCGTTTTAGACTGTATTCTGAAGTCGATTCAGGATCAATACTTGTTCAACGGCATACCGTTCATCTTCATCCGCACCTGCTTGCGGACATTGGCGATGACTGCATCATACTCCTCACGGCCTTCTTCCGACTTGCCCGAAACATAAGCGATATGCTCAGAAGCACTCGTAAGGACAGTATCTATCAGGGAAACAATGAATTCCATATCCTTTTCGACAAGCCCTCTCGAAGTGACGGCCGGAGTGCCTATCCTGATACCTGAAGTCTGGAACGGAGACCGGGAATCGAACGGTACCATATTCTTGTTTATGGTAATGTCGGCCTTGCCGAGCTCTCTCTCCGCCATCTTGCCGGTAAGTTCGCTGAATTTGGTCCTCAGGTCGATAAGCATCAGATGGTTGTCCGTACCGCCGGAAACTACCTTATACCCTCTCTCCTTGAATGCTTCGGCCATGGCGAAAGCATTGGCCACCACCTGCTTCTGATATTCTACGAATTCAGGCTGCAATGCCTCGTAGAAGGCTACGGCCTTCGCAGCGATGCAATGTTCCAGAGGACCGCCCTGGACACCAGGGAAGACGCTCGAATTCAGTATCTGGGACATTTTCTTCACGACGCCCTTCGGAGTCGTAAGCCCCCAGGGATTGTCGAAGTCTTTCCCCAGCAGTATGATACCGCCTCTCGGACCTCTGAGTGTCTTGTGTGTCGTAGATGTGACTATGTGCGCATATTTTACAGGATTGCTCAGCAGTCCGGCGGCTATCAGCCCTGCAGTATGCGCCATATCTACCATCAATATGGCTCCGATGCTGTCGGCTATCCTTCTCATACGCTCCCAGTCCCACTCCCTCGAATAGGCGGAAGCTCCTCCTATGATAAGTTTCGGCTTATATTCCAGGGCTTTCCTTTCCATGTCTTCATAGTCTATCATCCCTGTCACTTCATCCAGACCGTAAGATACGGCATGATAGAGAATTCCCGACATGTTTACCGGAGAGCCATGGGTCAGATGTCCGCCATGAGCCAGGTCGAGCCCCATAAACGTATCCCCGGGCTTCAGGCAGGCCATCAGGACAGCCATATTGGCCTGGGCACCCGAATGCGGCTGTACATTCGCATATTCGGCTTCGAAAAGTTTGCAAAGTCTGTCGATGGCCAGCTGCTCTATCTGGTCCACGATTTCGCAGCCGCCGTAATATCTCGCTCCAGGATAACCTTCGGCGTATTTGTTCGTGCAGATGGAACCGAGCGCATCCAGAACCTGCTTGCTGACATAGTTTTCAGAGGCTATGAGTTCTATCCCGGTAGTCTGCCTTTCTTCTTCCTTTTTAATCAGATTGAAAATCTGAAGATCCTGTTTCATGTCTGTTCGTTTTTACATAATCCAAGCAAAGTTACTCATTTTTTACAAAGCCGGACGAAATTTTCTTAAAATATACGAAATTGCCTACCTTTGCCCCTCGCCGGGAAAAGACCCGGACAATACCGACGACATTATGAAAGACAGAAAACTGCTGAACATCGAACTGCACCGGATGACTGCCGAAGAATACAAGTCCTCGCCCGACTCCGGAATCGCAGTCGTTCTCGACAATATCAGAAGCGCACACAACGTGGGCTCCGCCTTCAGAAGTTCCGATTCCTTCAAAATCGACAGGATATGCCTTTGCGGAATCTGCGCCACCCCGCCGTCCGCCGAAATCCACAAATCTGCCATAGGCGCGGAATTCAGCGTACCGTGGGAACATTTCGACAGGACCACAGATGCCATAGAAATGCTGAAATCCGAAGGCTACTGCATCGTGAGCGTAGAGCAGACCGTCAACTCCGTTTCCCTCGACGTCTTTTCCCCCGAAGAGGGGAAAAAGTACGCCTTCATATTCGGTAACGAAGTCAACGGCGTGGACCAGGAGGTAGTGGACGCCTCCGATTTCTCCTTAGAGATACCTCAATACGGGACAAAGCACTCGCTGAACGTTTCAGTGGCCGTAGGTATCGTCCTGTGGGCAGCCGTTGATAAAATGAGGATGAATTCCAAGTCTTAGAATCCGACCTCGGACTATTTCCCGTTCCAGCGGAACAGTTTGAAAAGTTCCACGACAACCATAGGGACGAATGAAAGACCGATGACAGTCAGCCACTGAGTCCGGCCCATGGAAGCGAAGCCGAACGCATCGGAGAACCCGGGAACCAGCAGGACCGACAGAGAGAAGACCAGCGAGATGCAGATGGCGAAAATCAGCGGCTTGTTATTCAACGGGTTGAACCTGAAGCGGGATTCGGTATTGGAATGCAGGTTCCCTGCATGAACGAGTTTGGCCCCTATCAGGGAAGCGAAAGCCATCGTCTGACCGAGCATCTCCGCCGCTCCGGCATCCGAATATAGTTCCATCCCCATACGTTTGCCGAGAATGAAAGCTGCCAGCGTTATAAGCCCCATCATAACGCCCTGGTATCCGATTCTCCAGACCATACCCTTGTCCATAAACTGTTTGCCTGCACCCCGCGGATTCTTTTTCATGATATCCTTCGCCGCCGGGTCGAGACTGATGGCCAAAGCAGGGAAAGTCTCGCTGACGAGGTTGATCCACAGGATATGAATCGGCATAAGCGGAATACCCATGTTCAGTATCGAGGTGACAAACAGCAGAAGCACTTCTCCAAGATTTGTCGAAAGCAGGAACAGAATGGTTTTCAGGATATTGTCATAAATTCTCCTGCCTTCCGACACGGCGGACACTATCGTCACGAAATTGTCGTCCGAAAGAATCATATCGGAAGCGTCCTTGGCGACTTCCGTACCGGTAATGCCCATCGACACCCCTATGTCAGCCTGCTTGAGGGCCGGAGCATCATTCACCCCGTCACCCGTCATCGCTACAATCTCCCCCTTCTTCTGCCATGCCGTCACGATTTTCACTTTCTGTTCAGGGGCAATACGGGCATAAACCGTATATTTGTCGACATTCTCCTCGAAAGTCTTCTCGTCGAGTTTCTCCAGTTCCGTACCGGTAATCGACAGGTCGCCGTCCCGGTGTATTCCGATTTTAGTGGCTATCGCCAATGCCGTCGCCTTATGGTCGCCGGTAATCATAATCGTCCTGATACCTGCGTCATGACACTCCTGAATGGCGCCGATGACCTCTTCCCTCTCTGGGTCAATCATTCCGGTAACCCCGACGAAAATCAAGTCGCTCTCCACTTCCGCCATATCGGAGGACACCTTGTCTGTCGGTTTGTAGGCCATGGCCAGGACACGCAGGGCCGAATCGGCCATCTTCTGGTTTCTGCTCTGGAGATCGGCTATGTCATCAGCCGTGATTTTCCGGACGCCCTCCGCTGTCTCGATACGCGTGCAGACAGACAGGACTTCATCCAGACCGCCTTTTACATTCACCTGCAGACTGCCGTCCTGCATCCTGTTTATCGTGGACATTCTCTTGCGCGTGGAATCGAATGCCACCTCGCCGACGCGCGGACACGAGGCCTCCATCTCGGTTTTCAACACGCCATGCCTGGAACCGAGATTTATCAGGGCTATTTCCGTCGGATCTCCTACTCCGGTCGTTCCTCCCTCGCTGTTCTTCACCACCTTGGCATCGCAGCACAGCACGGAAATCGTCACGAGCCTGTCGGTATTGCCGCTTGCGGCATATTCCTCCGTCACGGTCATCTGGTTTTTGGTAAGGGTCCCGGTCTTGTCGGAGCAGATGACAGTCGTACAGCCCAAGGTCTCCACGGAAGGCAGTTTGCGGATAATGGCATTTCTCTTCACCATCCTGCGCACACCCATCGAAAGGATGATGGTGGATATGGCCGGCAACCCCTCCGGGATAGCAGCCACAGCCAGGGATACGGCTACCATAAGCATGCTGACAGGCGGTTCACCGTAAAGAAGACCGATGATGAATATGACCACACAGATAAGGACCGAAGCCGTACCGATGACCTTTCCGAGCTTTTCCAGACGCACCTGCATCGGAGTCTGGGTATCGCTTTCCCCTCCGAGCATATCCGCTATCTTTCCGATTTCGGTACTCATTCCGGTACCTACGGCAATGCCTTTCCCATGTCCGAACGTCACCACACCGCTCGAAAAAGCCATATTCTTCCTGTCGCCGAGAGGGATATCCTCGTCCGGAAGGGTTTCGGGACTCTTTTCCACCGGAACGGATTCGCCGGTCATGGAAGCCTCCTGAATGCTCATGTTATATGATTCGGTAATCCTGATATCGGCAGGCACTATGTCCCCCACTTCCAGTTCGACCAGATCCCCGGGCACCACATCCTCGACATTCACCACCATGGATTCTCCGTCACGGACCACCTTGGCCATCGGAGCAGCCATCTTCTTCAGCGATTCGAGGGATTTCTGCGCCTTGAACTCCTGATATGCCCCTATGAAGGCGTTAAGGAACAATATTCCCATAATAATATAGGTATCGAGCAGCCCCTCGCCCGTCCTTATGCCCATCACGCCGGAAATCACGGCAGCTATGATGAGGAGAATTATCATAAAACTCTTGAACTGGGACAGGAACATCACGATGAACGGTCTGTTCTTCTTCTGTACGAGGACATTTTTCCCGTACTTTTCCACCCTTGACGCAATCTCATCCGTCTTCAAACCTCTGACCGGGTCGGTTCCGAATTCCTCGGACACCTGTCCGACAGGAGTACTGTAAAAATTCTTCATCTTCAAATATTTCTATAAACGGATGCAAAAATAACAATAGTCCCCGTAATACCGACGGTTCATCTGACAAAAAAATATGAAAACGACGAAAGACCCTCCCGATGCGCTCCAGACAGCCATTTTTGAAAGGAAAATCATCTTATTATTTTGGATATTAAAAAAATAAATCTAATTTTGCACGAATTAGCGGTAAAGACTTTTTTATTTATCATTAATATACTTTAAAACAATGACTAAGGCAGAGATCGTAAACGAAGTCGCAAAAGCGACCGGAATCGAGAAAATCACAGTTCAAACTGTTGTAGAGGCGTTCATGGAGAGTGTCAAAGACTCTTTGGCAAAAGGAAATCCGGTTTATCTCAGAGGATTCGGCAGCTTCATTATCAAGCACAGGGCTGAAAAGGCTGCAAGAAATATCAAGCAGAAAACTACCCTTACTATTCCTGCACACGATATTCCGGCATTCAAGCCAGCAAAAGTGTTCATGAATATAGTCAAGAAATAATTTTTAAACTTAAAGTCTATGCCAAGCGGTAAGAAAAGAAAAAGACATAAGATGTCTACGCACAAACGCAAGAAACGTTTGCGCAAGAACAGGCATAAGAAGAGAAAGTAGTTTCTCTTGTCCGCAGTTTCATGCGGTCTGCCGAACATAAGGCGGTGTCGGGACGGCACCCCTTTGTTGTTTTTAGTAATAAGGTTAAAAGCCAATGAGTAGTACCAGCGAGTCTGTAAAAGATCTTATTGTTGATGTCAATCCGACAGAGATTTCGATAGCCCTCACGGAAAACCACAGGCTTATCGAACTGAACAAGGAGTCGAGTCAGGGACACAACTATTCCGTAGGAGACGTCTACCTCGGGAAAGTCAGGAAAATCCTTCCTGCCCTGAACGCTGCCTTTGTGGACATCGGCGATGAAAAGGAGGCTTTCGTACACTATCTCGACCTCGGGCTGTATTTCAATGCTTTCGATGAATTCCTCCGGAAAATAAATCCGAACACGGATCACAAGGCGTTGTTTTCGAAAGTACGGATCGGTCCTGTCCTGCAGAAGGAAGGCCGCATCGAAAACGTGCTGTCGCCCGGGCAGATGATGATAGTACAGATCGTCAAGGAACCGATTTCCACCAAAGGGTCACGACTGACTGCAGAAATTTCATTGGCAGGAAGGAACATAGTACTTTTACCTTTTGCTGAAAAAGTGAGCGTATCCCAGAAAATTTCTTCGAAGGAAGAGAAGAGACGACTGGAGACCCTTGTAAGGAATATCCTCCCTAAAAACTATGGAGCCATCATCCGGACAGCTGCGGAAGGCAAGAATGCCGCCGTACTCGATGCGGAACTGATGTCGCTGATCGAAAAATGGGAGAATTCCTGGAAAAAAATCGCCCAATCCAAATCGATACAGCTGCTGTTTACCGAATACAGCAAAACCACCACGGTCCTCAGGGACCTCCTCAATGACTCGTTCTCGAATATCTTCATCAACAACGAGCAGGTCTACGAGGAAGCCAGAAAGTACATTTCCCTGATTTCTCCGGAGCAGGAGAAAATCGTCAGACTGTACAGGGACGACAAGCCTATATTCGATCATTTCGATATCACAAGGCAAATCAAGAGTTCGTTCGGAAAGGTGGTCCCCATAAGGCAGGGAGCTTATCTTGTGATTGAGCATACGGAAGCTTTGCACGTGATAGATGTCAACAGCGGCACACGCTCCAAGAACAAGGAGCAGGAGCAGAATACGTATGACATCAACTGTTTCGCAGCGGAGGAAATCGCCCGGCAGCTGAGGCTCAGGGATATGGGCGGTATAGTGATAGTCGATTTCATCGATATGGAAAGTCCTGAACACAGGAATATGCTGTACAAGCATATGCAGGAACTGATGGAAAACGACAGGGCGAAACACAACGTGCTGCCTCTCACCAAATTCGGGCTCATGCAGATTACCCGTCAGAGGGTAAGGCCCGCGACTGAAATAAATACCACCGAGGTATGCCCGGTATGCCACGGCACCGGGAAAATAGCATCGAGTCTGGTGATAGATGAGGCCATCGAACGGAAACTTTCCTATTATGTTTCCGAAAAAGGGATTACGTCGTTTACGCTGAAAACAAGTCCTATTCTGGGTGCTTACCTTTCCCGGGGTCTGTTCTCCATAATCGGAAAGTGGAAACGGAAGTACAGATGCAAAATCAGGCAAATGGAAATTTCCGATTTTGCAGTCCTGCAGAATGAATTGTATGATGAAAAAGGGAACAAGCTCGAATGAGCTGTTCCCTTTTTTCCGGTTTTCCCTTTCCTGATCCTAATAATAATTCACCGTACTCTGGCGGATATCCGAAAGCAGGGTATTGGCAAGACGGCTTACTCCCAGGCGGAAGAGATCCTTGCACAGCCATTCCCTGCCGAGAATAGCGGAAACTATGGAATAATAGCATACGGCATCCAACGAGGTGGAAATGCCGCCGGCCGGTTTGAAACCGACCTTCCTGCCTGTCTTCTCGTAAAACTTCCGGATACATTCGCACATCACGTATGCGGCGGCAGGAGTAGCGTTTACGCTTACCTTTCCGGTAGACGTCTTGATGAAGTCGGCTCCGGCCTCCATCGCGAGGAAAGAAGCCTCGGCTATGAGTTCATGCCTGAGGAGAAGTCCCGTTTCCAGTATGACTTTCAGAGTCACCTTCCTGCCTTCACGGGCTGCGGCCCCGTCCACAGTCTGACGGACAGCCCTGATTTCATTCCCGGCAGCCTCATAGTCTCCGGACAGGAAAGCACTGAGAGAGAGCACTATATCCACCTCATCGGCCCCGTTTTCCACCGCCAGTTCACACTCTCTCAACTTGACTTCGAGATAGCTCTGCGATGACGGGAAACAGGCTGCAACCACGGTGACATGCACATCCTCCGAACATCTGTTTTCCCTGACGACCGAGGCGAAATTCGGATAGACGCAAATGGAGGCAGGAAGAGGACAGTCAGGGAATTCCGCCTTGAAACCGTTTACCTTCTTCACCATAGCCGCTATGGATGCCGGTGTGTCATCGGTTTTCAGAGACGTCAGATCCACAGCGGAAAGACAGTCTTTCAGGACCTCCGGAGAAACGATGTTTGCCGCATTCGCGGCGATGATTTCCAAAGCGTTGTCTATCGCCTCCTTGTCAGGAGAATAACCGTACTTTTTCAATAATTCAGACATACTGCGTATTTTTTATTCCTTTATTTTCGAATCCATCAAGATGGTCACGGGACCGTCATTCAGCAGAGACACCTTCATATCCGCTCCAAAAATACCTTTTTTGACGGACTTTCCCAAATGCCCGCCGAGCACCTCGCAGAACCGGTCGTACAGCGGCCGCGAAATATCAGGTCCGGCCGCCCTTATGTAAGACGGACGGTTCCCTTTAGCGGTAGAGGCATACAGGGTGAACTGGCTTACAGCCAGTATATCGCCTCCCGTATCACGCACTGAAATATTCATCACCCCTTCGCTGTCGTCGAAAATCCTCAGCGCGCAGATTTTCCTGGACATCCATTCGATATCCTGAATACCGTCGCCTTCTTCGAAGGCAACGAGGACGAGAAGTCCGGCTCCGATACCTGCCTCGTATGACTCGGCCGGCACAGCTACCGAAGCCCGCGACACCCTTTGAACTACCACCCTCATATATCCTATCCTCTTATCTGAACATAAAAACCTTCATCCACAAGCGGTTTCACCAATGCGGTCATTTCCTCCACCGAGAATTTCACGAGATCCTTTTCCGGGGTCTCCCGGTCGAGGGTGTAAACCATGATTTCCCTCGGCTTCAGCTTACGGACCAGTTCCATCCATCCGGAAAGGTTGTCCCGGGAGGACGTATCGAAATCGGGGGACTTCAGGAACATGGTCTGCAGGATGAAATCTCCGTGGAATTCCATCAGCCCGGAAACTATGTCATCGAGCCTGTACTTACCGCCTGCCGGACGGTTTATCAGGCCAACTCCCGCATTCGAGGATGCGTCTATCTTCATGATGGGATTGTCCGCCATCTGCAGGGCTCTGAAGACTTCCGGCCGGTTCACCGTCGTGGCATTCGAAAGGACGGACACCTTTGCCTGCGGGAAATATTCATCCCTCAAAGATACGGTATCGGCCAGAATTTCCGGAAAATGAGGATTCAGCGTCGGTTCCCCATGTCCGGAAAAGGTAATCGAGTCTATGGCCGTGCCGTTTGCCGCACACTCCTGCAGTTTCCTTTCCAGAGCTTCCGCTACGTCCTCCGCCGAAGGCATTTTCCTGTCGGAAAGCCCGTCCCTGTTCCAGCCGCACTCACAATAGATGCAGTCGAAATTGCACAGTTTGCCGTGTTCCGGCAGCAGGTTTATGCCCAGCGAAGAACCGAGTCTCCTGCTGTGAATCGGGCCGAAAACTATGTTGTCAAATCTAAGCATAATAGAATCATATAATCCGTCGGGATGTACTGTCCTGTGTCAGCCTGCCGCCTGCACCGATATCGGAGATCCACACGATACCAGGCCTTTTGCCAGGTTCGAGAGAACCGAGAGTATCCGTTTTGGACAGGAAATCCGCACCGTTGAACGTAGCCCAGCGTATGATTTCCCCCAACGGGACATCCGGGAAGGCTTCCTGGAGACAATACATTTCCGCAACCATATCCAGAGAGTCGTTGCTCGAAAGGGAATCCGTTCCGAGAGTGATTTTCAAGCCGTTGCGGCGCATCAGGCCTACAGGTGGCAACGCGTCATGTATAAAAAGGTTCGACAGAGGACATATCGCCCAGAACGGATTCTTCATATATATCAGGGCGTAGTCCAGGGCTTCCTGCGTCAGACAGACATTGTGTACCAGAAGGATATGCTCTTCGAGCGGAGGTTCGTGAACCTGCAGGAGCCTGTCGGTGAAATACATAAGAGACGGCTTGCCTGTCACCGGAGGCGTACTGAGATGACGTCCGCGATAATTGTCGGCCAGAGCGCCGGTGCCGGAAATCATCAGTTCCTCCTCTTCCGGACTTTCTTCCGAATGATATGAAAGATATCCCGATGCCAACCCTTCCGCAGCTGCGGCCGTCACCAGTTCGGGACTCATGGTATAGCAGGCATGAGGAGTCGGAGCGGCATCGATGCCGAATGTCCGGGCTTCTTCAGCGAGTTTCTTCACGGAAGCCATCACATCGTCACAGTCCTGAGGCTCGGTACCGAAAACTTCCAGAAAAGTCCGGGTATAAAGAGGACTCTGCGACTTGATGAGGAATGTGTCGTCGCAGTTGCTGATATCGGCCATGGCAGATACTCCTTGCTTCCAAAGACTGTCCATCCATCCGGCCGCTTCGGCACGCTTGTTCGCTACGGTAGTGGAGTCCCGCAGTTCATTTATCTGGTTTATGAATCCAGACATTCCGCTGTGCCTGGCGAATTTCCCTCTCAGATGCGAAAGTTCGAGATGGCAATGCGAATTCACGAAACCCGGCAGAAGAATCCCCCGGCGGAAATCCGGCTCCGCGTCAGGCCCTTTACCGACACCTGTGGATATGACTGTGCCGTCTTCTTCGAACTCCACATAGCCGTTTTCCAACGGCTCACTGCCGGTGCCGTCGAACAGATACTCTGCCGCTATTCTTTTCATCGTCTTCCTCGTTTAAATTCACGGACTCGGCCAAAGGCTTCAAATCCATGATGAAATACTCCTGTCTGCCCCTGAAATAGTCGAGGCTGTCACGCACCGTCAGACGGGGATACCCGTTTTCGAAAATCCAGATTCTGCTGAAATCGAACTGTATAAGGTCATCCTGCTCCGCGGATTCCAATGCCCTGAGTTTTTTCAGTTCAGCCTTCTTTTCCGAAATCCTTTCATCCAGAATGGTAACCGTCCGTCTCAGGATTTTAGTGAACTTGTCCGGATCCTGGATGTAATGCTCCACGCTTTTCCTGTAATCATCAGAATCATATCCGTATTTCCGGAAAACGGCTTCATATACAAAGGTCGTGTCGGCTGTTCTGGAGGACTTGAAATTCCGGGCAATCCACTGGTCGGCCAGAAACATGTCCGCATAAATGTCCGACATCTTGTTTCTGGGTATGATTCTGCCGTCCCTGCTGCATGAAAACACGGACAGCAGGATGAATGGCACAAACAGAGTGAACAGGATTCTCTTCATAAAACCGTCCTTATCTTAACACGGCTCCGAATTCCTTCGAGAACACGGAGACGAAACGCGACATTATATTTTCCACATCCTTGTCTGTCAATGTTTTGTCGGCGTCCTGAAGGACAAACGAAAGTGCATACTGCTTCTTGTTCTCCGGGATTTTGTCCCCCCGGTAGACATCGAAAAGCGAAACGCTTTTCAACATTTTCCTGCCTGTCCTGCATGCACATTTGTAAAGGTCGCAATACGACACCGATTCGTCCAGAAGCAGTGCCAGATCCCTTCTGACTTCAGGATATTTCGGCAGTTCGCTATACTTGGTCCGGTCTCTCCTGACAAGTTCGAAAAGTTCCGGCCAGCTGATTTCCGCAGCATATACAGGCTGGCGGATACCGAACTGCCTGAGCCTTTCACGAGCTATGGCTCCCATCACTGCGAGCTGCCTGCCGCTGCCAGGCAGCCTGTAGACCAGCCCCTCCGAGAACAGGTCGGCAGGAGCAGGTTCGTATTCCATATTGTAGATATTGGCGCCGAAACGCTTCAGAAGCAGTTCCAGATACCCCTTGAGTTCGAAATAGTCGCTTTTCGGCACTCCGGTCCTCCATGATTTTTCACCCGGGCCCGTAATCATCATCATAAAGGCCGTGGATTCCGAGTATGAATCGAGGGTCTTCCCGTCTGCACCCGGTACGAACGAATATATGGAACCGTATTCGAACAGTTTCATATTCAGAGTCTGCCGGTTTATATTGTAAGCCACAGTCTCAAGACCGCCGGGCAGAAGGGTCTGCCTCATCACATTCAGATCCGAACTGAGAGGGTTGAGTATGCGCACGCATTTTTCCTCAGGGAAAGTCTTCAGTCTGGAATAATACTCGGACTTGGTGAGGGAGTTGTTCATAATCTCGTTGAAGCCGTTTGCGGCGAGGAAATCGGAAATCGTATTGCGTACGAGTTCCGGTTCTGGCCTGGCCGTGGCATTGACGGACATCCTGACACCGGAAGGTAGCTCGATATTGTTGTAGCCGTATATCCGGAGGATTTCCTCGACGACATCGCATTCGCGATAAACGTCTATCATATAGGAAGGGGCTGCCACGGTCGCGCCGGTGACATTGCCGGAGGCATCCTTGTTCACTGAAAGGAACTCATAGTTCAGGTTCGCGAGTATGGTTTCGATGACGTCGCGTCCTATTTTTTTCCCGATGAATTTCTCGATACGGTCATAATCCAGGCCTATAACCTTCCTTTCAAACTTTTCCGGATAGAATTCCTGCATTTTCCCGACTATATGTCCGCCTGCGAGTTCGCAGATCAGCAGGGCCGCACGTTTGGCCGCATACTCTGCGACGAGAGGATCCGCCCCCCTTTCATATCTGAACGAAGCATCGGTACTCAGGCCATGCCTTTTCGCGCTCTTGCGGATGGAAACAGGGTTGAAGTATGCGCTCTCCAAAAATACGTCGGCGGTGGCTTCAGTGACTCCCGAGTCTTCTCCCCCGAATACGCCGGCCAGACACATCGGCCTGTTTTCATCGGCTATCATCAGATCTTCGGCGGAAAGCGACCTCTCCACTCCGTCCAGGGTAACGAATTTTTCGCCTTCGGCCGCCCTGCGGACTATCACTTTCCCGCCGCCAATCCTGCCCGCATCGAAGGCATGGAGAGGCTGCCCGATTTCCATCAGGACGAAATTAGTCACGTCCACGACGTTGTTTATCGGGCGGAGTCCGATGGAGAGAAGCTTTTTCTGCAGCCATTCAGGAGATGGGGCGACCTTCACTCCGCAAATCGTGGTACCCGTATACCTCGGAGCGCCGTCCGCCGCCCTGACCTCTACGGGGATGGCCCCGTCTATCCTGCCGCTGCCGGAGTACACCCCTTCCGGACCTTCTAGGAATGCGGAAACGTCCGGAAGTTCCAAAGAGCAGGGTATGCCGTTCAGTTTCAGATAAGCATACAGATCCCTGGCCACTCCTATATGGGAAGCCGCATCCACCCTGTTCGCAGTCAGGCCTATTTCTATGACCGAATCGCTTTCGAGTTTCAGATAATCCTTCGCCGGGGTACCTGGCACTGCATCCGGTTCCAGAACCATAATCCCGTCATGCGAAGTCCCGATGCCGAGCTCGTCTTCGGCACAGATCATACCGAAAGACTCGACTCCGCGGATTTTGGATTTCTTGATCTTGAAGTCCTCTCCGAGCACCGTACCGACAGTCGCCAGCAGGACCTTCTGTCCGGCCGCCACGTTCGGAGCCCCGCATACCACCTGCAGAAGTTCTCCGTCGCCGGTATTCACTTTAGTGATATGAAGATGGTCAGAATCCGGATGATCATAACACTCCACGACTTCCGCCACTATCACTCCGGCAAGTCCGCCGGGAATCTGTTCCGTTTCCTCCACTGCATCCACTTCGAGACCTATCGAGGTCAATGCCGCAGCTATCTCCTCCGGGCCGAGATCGCACTTCAGGTAATCCTTCAGCCAATTATAAGATACTTTCATATATTACCGTTTTATCTATTTCAAATCTTCCTTCGAAAACAGGGAATTCACGAACTCCCGCTTGTTGAATACTTTCAGGTCGCCGACACCTTCGCCGATGCCGACGAATTTGACCGGAATCCTGAACTGGTCTACGATACCGATGACGACTCCTCCCTTGGCCGTACCGTCCAGTTTGGTGACCGCCAGAGCAGTGACTTCCGTAGCCTTAGAAAATTCCCGGGCCTGCTGGAAAGCGTTCTGTCCGGTAGAGCCGTCCAGAACGAGAAGAACCTCATGCGGTGCATCCGGAATGACCTTGCGCATGACGTTCCTGATTTTGGTCAGTTCGTTCATCAGGTCCACCCTGTTGTGCAGCCGTCCCGCCGTATCTATAAGGACAACGTCTGCGTTTTTGGCCACTGCCGATTTCAGGGTGTCGAACGCCACCGAAGCCGGGTCGGAGCCCATGCCCTGCTTGACGATATCCACCCCGGCCCTCTCCGCCCATATCGTAAGCTGGTCGACGGCCGCAGCGCGGAAAGTATCGGCTGCCCCGAGTACGACCTTCTTTCCCATGGACTTGAGTTCCGAGGCCAGTTTGCCTATGGTCGTGGTCTTCCCCACTCCGTTCACTCCTACCACCATGATGACATACGGCTTCCTGGAAAAGTCGAAAGGTTCGGGATTGTCATCTGCGGTCTCGTCATCTGAAACGTTCAGAAGCCGGGCAGTTTCATCGCGAAGAAGGTCTACGAGTTCATCGAAGGAGACGAACTTGTCCCTCCTGACCCTTTCCTCCAGATTGTCGATGATTTTCAGGGTCGTATCCACACCCATATCCGTTTCTATGAGCGCTTCCTCTATGGCGTCGAGAGTATCGTCGTCGACTTTCGACTTTCCTGCCACTGCACGGGAAAGACGCTCGAAAAAACTGCGCTTGGTTTTCTGGACCCCCTTGTCAAATATTCCCATATTATCCGATTCAAATCAAACTTTCAAATATAGTATTTTTCGGGCAAAAACGGAAATGCGGGCTATCATTCCCGAAAAAACGAAGACAGGGCAGCCGAAAGTCGAAAGACTTTTTGACCGCCCTGTCCTGAAACCTTATCGGCAGGATTATTTCTTAGCGAAGAAATCCTTTACCTTTTCTGCTTCCACAAGCTCTTCCTTGAACATATATGCTCCAGTCTTGGAAGACTTGTCCATACGGATACATTTCACCATAGTCTTAGCGCCTGACTTGGCACTGAAGGTAGCGACTGCTTTCTTTGCCATAAATCAATCCTCCTGATTATTTAATCTCGCGATGAAGGGTTACCTTTCTGAGGTATGGATTATATTTCATACGCTCCAGACGCTGAGTAGTGTTTTTCTTGTTTTTGGTCGTGATATACCTGGACATACCCGGTACTCCGCTCTCCCTCTGTTCCGTGCACTCCAAAATAACCTGCACTCTGTTACCTTTTGCTTTCTTTGCCATAGCTCGCGAAATTAAACCATTTTAACATAGCCTTTCTGCTGTGCAGCTTTCACAGTTGCATCCAGACCGTTCTTCTCGATAGTCTTAATACCTTTGCACGAAACTTTCAGAGTGATGAACCTCTGCTCGACCTCGGACCAGAACTTCTTGGTCTTCAGATTGATATCGAAAGTACGCTTCGTGCGCCTTTTGGAATGGGAGACGTTGTTTCCGACCATTCTCTTTCTACCTGTAACTTGACAAACCTTTGCCATTGTATATAACTTTTTTAATTTTTCACTTTTCAGGGGCTGCAAATATCGCTATAAAAATTCTAAAATACAAGTATTCAGACGAATTTTAAAAAGCGCGACCACCTGATATTCTTCGGGAAAGGCTTATTCCTGTCGGTCGACAACCATATCACCGCCGGCTTGCCGACTATATGGTCTTCCGGAACAAAACCCCAGTATCTGGAATCGAGGGAATTGTGCCTGTTGTCGCCCATCATGAAGAAATAATCCTGTTTGAAGGTATAGTTCCGGGCTTCTTCACCGTTGATGAAAATCCTGCCGTCAGGCGTGGTTTCGAGAGAATTCCCCTCGTATGCCGTGATGATCCTGCTGTACAGAGGCAGGGTGAGGGAATCCAGACTCACCGTCACGCCCTTTTCCGGAATCCACAGAGGTCCGAAATTGTCCCTGGTCCATCTGTAATCCTCCGAAAACGGGAAAATGGTCAGATAGGAATCCGGATCATCGGGAGGATAGACATCGATGTTCTGCTCTACCGAGACGACATTGGAATAATTCCTTATCTTTTCGAGCCTGTCGGCCGTCAGCGGCATGTACGGATACCCCGGAAGCTGAGGATCATACCATAGTTCGGAGGTATTCAGCCCGAGGGCCTCGAGGTTTACGGGATTTATCCGCTGGCCGGACGTAACCACGCGATACGTATTCTGCACACCCGGATATATTTCCAGTTGCCGTGAATTCACGTAGACCACGCCGTTCCTTATTTCGAGAGTATCGCCGTGAACGGCTACGCATCTCTTCACATAGTGGTCCTTCTTGTCCATCGGACGGACCTTCACAGGTCCGTAATACGAGAGGACATTCTCCCGTCCGACAGTGCGGCACATCGCGTAGTAGTCTTCAGCAGGGACCTTCGTCAGCACCGTATCCCCGTTCGGGAAACCGAAAACCACGTAGTCTCCGCGCCTTACCTCCCTGAAACCCTTGAGTCTCCTGTACTTGCTCTGGATAAGAGTGGAATAGGATTCGCCTCCGCCGGGAAGAACGTTATGGGTAAAAGGTACGGTGAGAGGAGTCTGCGGCACCCTCGGCCCGTAGGTCAGTTTGCTGACGAAAAGATGATCCCCCGTCATCAGGGAACTTTCCATCGATGAAGAAGGAATTTTGAATGCCTGGAAAAAGAAAATATTGATGAATGTCACCACTATCACGGCGAATATTATGGCGTCGACCCATTCGAGAACGGGATTGCGCCTCTCGCCTTCCCTGTAGGTTTTCTTCCAGAAAATCCATTTCACCCTGCGGGTGATATGGTGGTCGAAAATCACGACAAGTCCCAGGAGCCACCAATAGTTTCCCAACCAGATAACCCAAAGCAGATAAAGCAGGGCCCAGAAACCGAACCTTGTCCATCTGTTATGGTAAAACTCCTTCCAGCCCATTCAAAGAACTATTTTACTGAGTTTATGATAGCCTCAAAAGCCTGAGGGTTATTCATAGCAAGGTCAGCAAGGACTTTACGGTTAAGACCGATATTCTGCTTTCCGATCTTTCCCATAAACTGAGAGTAGGTCATACCGTACTGGCGTGCAGCGGCGTTGATTCTCTGGATCCAGAGAGCGCGGAAATTACGCTTCTTGGTCTTGCGGTCACGGTAAGCGTATGTAAGACCTTTCTCGTAGGTATTCTTGGCTACCGTCCAAACATTTTTTCTTGACAGAAAATATCCTCTGGTTTTCTTGAGGATTTTCTTGCGGCGTGCCCTTGAGGCAACTGAATTTACCGATCTTGGCATAAATTTAACTGTTTTATGGAGGCAGTGTCCTTCGACGGAACTTTTCTACTGCGTTCCAAGTTTGACATAAAATGAATTAGATTCCCAACAAAGCCTTGACTCTCTTCGTGTCCACTGATGAAATGAGACCTACATGAGTCAGATTCCTTTTCTGCTTTTTGGTTTTCTTGGTGAGAATGTGGCTTTTGTAAGCATGCTTTCTCTTGATCTTTCCCGTTCCGGTAAGCTTGAAACGCTTTTTTGAACCGGAGTTGGTTTTTGTCTTTGGCATAGTTAAACTTTTTGACTGTTAATAATATATAGTCCCGGACTGTCCGGGCTACTTTTTCTTCACCGGAGCGATCATCATGATCATCCTCTTGCCTTCGAGTTTCGGCATCTGTTCGGCGCGTCCGTACTCTTCGAGCTCTACGGCAAAACGGAGCAGGAGTTTTTCCCCCTGGTCGACATAAAGTATGGACCGGCCCTTGAAAAATACCGAGGCTTTCACCTTGGAACCCTCCTGAAGGAACCCGATGGCATGCTTCAGCTTGAACTGGAAGTCGTGCTCATCCGTGTTCGGCCCGAACCTTATTTCCTTTATGACTATCTTCGTCGAATTGGCCTTCATTTCCTTGGCCTTCTTCTTCTGCTGGTACAGGAACTTCTGATAGTCGATGATTTTACATACCGGAGGATCTACCTTTGAAGTTATTTCCACTAAGTCAAGTCCGAGTTCATCCGCCATTTTAAGGGCTTCAGAAACAGAATAAATTCCCTGTTCAGGTATGTTGTCCCCGACAAGGCGTACTTTCGAGGCCGTAATCTCCTCGTTTATTCTCAATCCGCCGTCATCTTTTCTGGGCCTCTGCCCGTTGATTCCAGGACGGCCTGCCCCCTGAGGACCGCTGTTTGGTCTCGGTCCGGAAAATCTGGGTGCAGAAGGTTTAAATGGTGCGATAAATTTGTCCTCCTATATTAACGGTGTCCGACGAACCTATTTTACTTCCGACCAAGGGATTCGTCGAACATCGTTAAGGATTTCTTCGAAATCCGGAAAAATCCTAATCCCCAGTCGCTTTGCGACAGCCCCTTGTTAAGGGGCGTCACCCTCTTTCTTCTCCCTCTCCGGGAGATCGTCGCGGGTCAAGTCCCGCTCCAGAAATATTATTTATGACAGCATGTCATTGACTTCTTGCTGGACGAGAGCAATAAAATCGGCCGTATCCATGACGCCTTCGTCCTTTCCGCCCTGTCTTCTGACGGACACGGAACCGCTCTCCGACTCCTTCTCTCCGACAATCACGATGAACGGCACTCTCTGAAGTTCGGTTTCCCTGATTCTCTTGCCTATGGTCTCGTTCCTGTCATCGATTGAGGCGCGAATATCGGAATTATTCATCAAATCGCAAACTTTTTTTGCATAATCCGAATATTTTTCGCTGACTGGCAGCACTTTAACCTGCTCCGGAGTAAGCCAGAGAGGAAGTTTTCCTCCGGTATGCTCCAGCAGCACTGCCACGAATCTTTCGAGGGAACCGAAAGGAGCCCTGTGAATCATGATAGGCCTGTGCTTCTTTCCGTCGCTGCCCGTGTATTCGAGTTCGAAACGTTCAGGAAGGTTGTAGTCCACCTGAATCGTGCCCAGCTGCCACTTCCTGCCGATGGCATCCTTTACCATAAAATCGAGTTTTGGTCCATAGAATGCAGCCTCACCCGTTTCCACTACCGTCTTAAGGCCTTTTTCCGCAGCGGCGTCGATGATGGCCTGCTCGGCCTTCGCCCAGTTCTCGTCTGTGCCGATGTACTTTTCCTTGTGCTCGGGGTCCCTGAGGGATACCTGGGCAATGTATTCATTGAAATCCAATGTCTTGAATACATAGAGGATGATATCGATGACCTTGCAGAATTCCTCCTTCAGCTGGTCGGGACGGCAGAACAGGTGCGCGTCGTCCTGAGTGAATCCGCGCACTCTGGTAAGCCCGTGGAGTTCCCCGCTCTGTTCGTAACGGTAGACTGTGCCGAATTCCGCGTATCTCAGAGGCAGATCCTTGTATGAACGCGGCTTCGACCTGTAGATTTCGCAGTGATGAGGGCAGTTCATAGGCTTGAGCAGGAACTCCTCTCCCTCCTGCGGAGTATGAATCGGCTGGAATGAATCCTTACCGTATTTGGCATAATGTCCCGAAGTCACATACAGGTCCTTGTTTCCTATATGAGGAGTGATGACCGGCAGATATCCGTAGGATTTCTGTATCTTTTTCAGGAAATTCTCGAGCCTCTCGCGCAGGGCGGCACCCTTTGGCAGCCAGAGAGGAAGTCCCTGGCCTACGCGGGACGAAAATGTAAAGAGCTCCATTTCCTTTCCCAGTTTCCTGTGGTCCCTTTTCCTGGCCTCTTCCAGAAGAGCAAGATACTCGTCGAGCATGGATTTCTTAGGGAAACTGATACCGTAGATTCGTGTAAGCATCTTCCTGTTTTCATCGCCCCTCCAGTACGCACCTGCGATGGAAGTAAGCTTGACGGCCTTGATGACGGAAGTATCCTTCAGATGCGGTCCGCGGCACAGGTCGGTGAAATCCCCGTTCGTATAAAAGGAAATGGTCCCGTCCTCGAGATCATTTATGAGTTCGCACTTGTATTCGTCGCCCTTTTCCCGGAAAGTCCTGAGAGCCTCGTCCTTCGGAACTTCCCTGCGGACGAAGGTCTCTTTCGAACGGGCAAGTTCCATCATCTTGTCTTCCACGGCTTTCAGATCGGCTTCGGTAATCTGGACATCTCCCAAATCCACATCATAGTAGAACCCGTTTTCTATGGCCGGGCCGATGCCGAACTTGACTCCCGGATAAAGGATTTCGAGCGCGGCAGCCATAAGGTGTGAAGAAGAATGCCAGAAAACATGCTTTCCCTCGTCATCCTCCCACTTGAGAAGCCTTACGCTGCAGTCTCCGTCCAGAGGACGGTCGAGATCATATATAACTGGTTTCCCTGAGGGGTCATCCGCAAATTTCACGGCGGCCGCAAGTACTTCCGAAGCGAGTCTCGGACTGATTGCAGAAGCTATCTGATACGCGGTCACACCTTTTTCATACGGCCTTACGCTGCCGTCAGGAAATGTTATGTTTATCATATCGACGTACTTATTACTTATAACTGATACAAGGCTGCAAAGGTACAATTTTTTTTCTATCTTTGCGCTGTCTTAACGCCGATTTTTATGGACACTCCTGTTTCACCGGAAATATTGCGGCGGAAAGCCGCCCAAAACGGGCTTGTACTGGGTCTGTTCACGGCTGCATGCCGCCTGATTTCACAGCTTGTTTCGAATGCCGGGACCGTATCGGCTGGAACGGCGGTCCTGAACGGGATAGTCTGGCTCATACAGTTCGCGGGATGCATCTGGATAATGAAATTCCTGATGGAAAGACTCGTCAGCCGGTACAGCGTCACCGACAATGCCGTCACTGCAAAATACGGCAGGCTTCTGGCCCTGACCTCCAGCATCATCTTCTCGGCAGTCATGTTCTTCTATATGGAATTCGTCAGCCCGGATACGGCAGCTGCGCAGATGGACCTGATTTACGAAATGTACGGTTCCTCGCTCGATTCCAACACCCGTTCCGCCCTGCAGAAAATCGAGGAACACTACTCCCGGATCGCGTTTGTCTCGACCCTGGTCTACAGCTGGCTCTACGGCGTCGTACTGTCGTTCATCCTTTCCCGCTCCATCCCGAAACAAGACCCTTTTGCCTCATATATGAATGAAAACGACAGAAACAATGAACCGGAAATATCCTAAGGACCTGTCCATAGTCGTATCGCTGTACAATGAAGCGGAGTCATTGCCGGAGCTTGTCTCCTGGATAGAAAAGGTAATGTCCCGCGAGGGGTACGATTATGAACTGATAATGGTAGATGACGGCAGCAGGGACGGTTCCTGGGACATAATCCGGGAACTCGCGGCCGCGAACGGGAATATCAGGGGCATATCATTCAGGAGGAACTACGGGAAATCCGCGGCCCTGTATATGGGATTCGAAGCGGCGGAAGGACGGGTAGTGGTGACTATGGACGCCGACCTGCAGGACTCCCCCGAAGAGATTCCGGAGATGTACCGTATGATAGCGGACGGCGGCTACGACATAGTTTCCGGCTGGAAACAGCACCGTCAGGACAACAAACTCACCAAGAACCTGCCTTCCAAGCTGTACAACGCCACGGCCCGCCTGATTACGGGGCTGAAACTCCACGACATGAACTGCGGGCTCAAGGCCTACAGGAACGAAGTGGTCAAAAGCATCGAAGTCTACGGGGAAATGCACCGATACATCCCTTATTTAGCGAAAAACGCCGGTTTCGGAAATATCACGGAAAAGCCCGTGCACCATCAGAAAAGGAAATACGGGAAGAGCAAATTCGGTGTCAGCCGCTTCATAAACGGATTTCTGGATCTGCTGTCGCTATGGTTTCTCAGTACGTTCGGGAAAAAGCCGATGCACTTCTTCGGGCTCGCCGGCACCGTCACATTTCTGGCGGGCGGGGTCATAGCCGTCTGGCTGATTATCGACAAGGTGATTGCCCAGACGCATGGACTCAGGTTCAGACCTGTCACGGACCAGCCGCTGTTCTATCTGGCACTCGTGGCCCTGCTCATAGGCGTCCAGCTATTCCTGTCGGGTTTCATCGGAGAAATGATTTCGCGCAACAGTTCCGAAAGGAACAATTACAATATAAGGGAGAAAATCTGAATTCTTTAATAAAAACTACGATGAAAAAGTCAATTTTGGCAGCTCTCGCTGCAATGGCACTGGTTTCCTGCGGGGAAAGCGGACTTACCCTGTCAGGACTCGATCCGAAGGATTTCGAAACCGAGGCGGACGGGAAGGCCACAGGTCTGTATGTCCTGAAGAACAATGCCGGTATGGAAGTCTGCGTCACGAACTTCGGCGGCAGAATAGTATCCGTAATGGTTCCCGACAGAAACGGGGAGATGAAGGATGTCGTACTCGGCTTCGACAATATCGCGGACTACATGAACATCGAGTCGGATTTCGGCGCTACCATAGGGCGTTATGCCAACAGGATCTGCAAGGGGAAAATTACGGTAGACGGAGTGGAATACCAGCTTCCTGTCAACAATTTCGGACACTGTCTGCACGGAGGGCCGAAAGGTTTCCAGTACAGGATTTTCGACGTGGACAGCGTAAGCACGAACAGCATCGTCCTGTCCTATTTCTCCGCTGACGGCGAGGAAGGCTTCCCGGGCAACTTCGAATGTACCGTGGCCATGACCCTCACCGAGGACAATGCCATCGATATCCGCTACCGGGCCACAACTGACAAGGCTACGGTGGTCAACATGACGAACCACAGTTATTTCAACCTCGCCGGCGACCCTGCCACAGACAATTCCGACTGGATTCTCACTGTCGATGCCGACAGTTTCACCCCGGTGGACAGCACATTCATGACCACCGGCGAAATACTTCCGGTAGAGGGCACTCCTATGGATTTCAGGTCACCTGCCCGCATAGGAGACCATATCAATGCCGATTATGAACAGCTGAAGAACGGCAACGGCATAGACCACAACTGGGTCCTCAACCATGCAGGAGACATCACCGCACCAGCGGCTACGCTGGTCTGCCCTGAAACGGGCATCCGCCTGGACGTTTTTACGACAGAACCCGGGATACAGGTTTACTGCGGGAATTTCCTCGACGGGACGATTACGGGGAAACACGGTCAGGCTTACGGCTTCCGCACGGCTGTCTGCCTCGAAACCCAGAAATATCCGGATACCCCGAACAAGAAGGACTGGCCTTCCGCAGAACTCCGTCCCGGGGAGACCTACTGCAGTCACTGCATATTCAAATTCTCCGTGGAAGAATAACAGAGGTCCGGAAAGTCCAGGACTTCCGGACTCACCTTTTTCCGATCCGTCCGAGGAATTCGTCTCCGAGGGCGGATTTGATTTTTATATGCTCCAATACAGCCCGGACGAAAGTATTGGAATCGAAGAGTCCGCCGCGCACCTCCTCGAAATCGCGGTTCTTCTGGACACTGTCACCGTCGGCGCCGAATCCCGTCATTGCCGAAAGGGAAAACTCCTTCCGTGCATCCTCATAAACCATCCTGTCGAGAGCGACGACGGACTCCTTCCATTTTTCGGCTATGCGGACCACATCGTCGACAGTAATATTCTCCGGGTCGAGATCATAGTACTCGATCATCCTGTCGTAGGCCCAGGTCCACTCGTAGGTATAATAGTTTGCATGCATCCCGGCGAAGCGGGCGTTGATTTCCCTGACATCGGACAGCCGGCCGTTCCCGATATCGTCGATCAATGCGTCGATTTCGGACTTGGGGACTATAAGTCCCGATATATCCACCCACTGTCCCTTGCCGACAGGCGTATCCGGCATCAGCCGGCGCCTTATCGCATCGATATTGCCGTCGGAGACGGTCTCCAACCTTTTTATGAGGGAATTGCCGAGGAACTTGTTGATAGCCAGATCATAGTAACGCAATCCCTTGTGCAGGGAGGAGTTCTTTATCTTCGCGCTCTGATAGGAATAAGTGTCGGAAGTGGGGCCCGATACCTTGACAAGATTCTTCAGAATCCGCACGGCATTCAGCATCTTCTGTATCGTATACGGGCTCAGGAGGTTGTAATTTATGCAGTCGAGCCTGTCGGGATCTGTCCTCCCGTCCCGTTTCGGCCATTTCTGGGCATCCCTTATGGTGCCGACGCTCCGCAGATTCACCCCGGGTATGATATAGGAAGTGTTCTGCTGCTCGATGAGATATGAAAACGGAAGGTCGGAGGTATCCTGATGGGAAACGTGGCGTCCCATCACCAGTGAAAAGGCTCCGACTTTCGCCGGCCACAGAAGATACGAATCCGAGGCCGTCTTGGCTCCGCGCTCCATAATTCCCTGGTGGATAGGTCCCAGTTTGTACATGTGATTGCTCTGGTTCGAGCCTGAACCGGCGTTCATGAAAGAGAACATCCCGGCTATCAGGAGGGTGGACTTGTGGTGGGTCACAGTGAATGGCCCGGCGAAAATCGCGCAGGCTTCGCCGTTGGCTCCGTAACAGTTGCTGAAGAAAAGCGAATCTGAGGCGGAATATGTGGTACCGATATGGCAGGCCTGGCCTATGAAACATCTGGAAATGGTGGATCGGTCTTCGACCGAGGCCCCGCTGCTGATGATGAAGTCATCGCCGATGACGCCCACGCCGATATGGACCGGAGCATGGACATTGCTGTTTATACTGCCGTTTTTCAGGCGTGCCGTTCCCTCGATCTTGCAGTACGCCCCTATCTTCACGTTCTTTATGTAGCCGGCATCCACTATCGTCACGTTCGGCGCGATGGTCCCGGTATCCGATGTCACGGACTCCACGTATGCGGAAATTATCCGTTTCAGTCCGGCTATCATATCGGGCCTGTGTCTATACAGCGCCATCATATATGCCTGATGGGCAGACAGAAAATCATGAATCACCACTTCCCTGCCTCCCGTTTCGTTCAGGACGGAAACCTCTACGCCGTTTCCGAAGGAAGACAATCCGTCAGTCAGTATTATGTCCACGTTTTCGATGAAACTGTCATGACCGATATCATAGTTCGCTATATAGTTTTTCACGTTTTCTATGCAGCAGTCGTCTCCCACGGTGACGTTGTGCAGCGTCGCATGATACAGTCCGGAATGCTTTCTGATGCCTCCCGCCATCACGAACTCCTTTCTGAAACGCCCGAGACGCACTTTTCCAGAAAATCGCGTATTCACCACATAGTCTGTCGCAAAGCCCTCGGAAACCTCCACTTCGTTCCAGTCCGAGGCCGTACACATCTGGGACTGCAATGCATAGATTTCATCCGCAGTCAATTTACGGTATTTCTCCATATTCGTTCCTTAATCTTTTCCCTTGTCATTCAGGCCGGCTACGGCGGCATCCACCAGGTCCCTGACCTCGTCGTACTCAAAGCCGCGGCCCAACGCGAATCTCAGAAGCCTGTATCTGCAGTCCGGTGCATCGGCCAGACTCCGGGCCTTCGTCTCGAGAGCCCTGGACAGTTTGGCCAGACCCGGATTCCCGTCCATTTCCGCCATCGCCCCGTTCACGGCATCGTTTTCTATACCTTTCGACCTGAGCGCCTGCCTGATTTTCACCCGTCCCCATCCTGAAATGGCAGACTTGTCCCGCACGAAAGCCCTCGCATATCTGGAATCGTCGATGAATTTCTCCTTTTTCAGGATATCCACGATTTCATCCGCCGCCGGCGAACCGGAAAGTTTTTTCCTTATGTCCGCTTCGCAATACTCGCGCTTCGCGCACAATGCCTTCATCCTGTCTAACGTTGGCCTGAATTCCGCATCCATCTGTCCAGCCATTGGAAACTCTTCTAAAAATGATAACCTATATTGATGTAGACCCCTGCCTTCCCGGTCAGACTGGACCAGTGGACATCCGCCGATACAGGACCGAAAAATGCATCGAAAGAATATTCGAGCCCTGCTCCGAAATATCCGGGGCCCCTGCCGTAACTGCTGAATTCGTTGCTGTCACGCGCATAGTTTATCATGCCCGTAATGTAATGGTTCTTCGCCACCCTGAACCTGAAATCTGTCCTGAAAACGGTAAGTATGTTCCGCGCCGCCGATATGTCGTTTATCCCGACGAACGGAATCTGCTGGTCCGCATAGCGTCCCGCTATGGTGCCGCCCATCGCGTTGATATATGCCAGAGGCACATCCTGCCCGAAAAGAAAACGGCAATTTACCGAAGGTATGAAGGCGAAGACATCGCCCCACGGCACCACTGCCTTCCCGTCCAGCCGGACTGCATGGAAGTTGTTGAACCTGTGCGGGAAACCTGCAAACGTCCAGGAATACGACAGTCCGGCGGAATAACCCTTCGAAGGGAAATAGCCGTCATCGAAATTGTCGCTGCGGGCATCTGCGAACAGTGAGACATAGTCGTTGCTGAGCTGGTCCAGATCATAGTCCCCGGAGATATTCCCCTCGGACATGACGGAACGGACGTCGTACCAGTCGTTCCGGAGGCCGACATTCAGATCGATCATCGACCATTTCAGATTCGAGAGGAAAAATTCCTGTCTGACATTCAGGTAACTCAGGTTCATCCGGGCGGATGAAAAGTCCAGAAAACGCAGGTGGTCCATATCGGTCCACCGGACGGAGGCCGCCGCGTTGATGGTCGGCATCCTGGGCGCATCGTAGAAATAGTGGAAACGGAAATACGGATTCACGCTTATCCTTCCGGTAAAATCGAATTTCGAGCCCTGGAGACGGTGCGCATTCAGACCCACATTCACCAGGACGGAAACCAGCTCCTCGGAATCGAGCCTAAGCCCGACTCCCAGCTGGTGGACCGGTCCGGGCTTGCAGTTGAAGACCAGATTGAACGGTTCTTCATCTCCTTCCATCTCGTAGGTGACATAATCATAGCACTGCGTGCCGAAAATACCGGCCACCACATGCTCCACTCTGGTTCTGCTGACACTGTCGCCGGGTTCGATATCGATTCTGCGCATCAGTATGGCCTTCTCCTTCTCGTTTACCCCGCGTATATCCACTCCGGATACGACTACGGGACGCATATTTATGTCTATGGCAGGTCTGTTACGGAGCGTCGCGGAAGCATTTCCGGTTTTCGCCTTCAATTCCATCAGCCTGTCTCCATTCCGGGCGGCGGCTTCGTAGCCGCGCCGGATGATTTCGTCTATGCTTCCGGCATCGAAACTCATCATGTCATACTCCGGAAGGTCGGGATGGATATTGATGTCCGCAAGCGTCATGTTGTGTTCATACACGGAGCGCCCGAGCATATCGATTCCCTGGCTGATGATGTCCCCGATGTTGTTTATCTCGTTGTACTGCTTCCTGTCCGTGGACACTTCCACCCCTATGACGATGTCGGCCCCGAGACTCCGCGCCAGAGCCGTAGGATAGTTGTCCCTCATTCCTCCGTCGACCAGGACCATGCCGTCCACCTTTACCGGGGCGAATACTCCGGGGATGGACATCGTGGAACGCATCGCCGTAGAGAAATGACCGCTGAGCCAGTATTTGGCCGTACCGCTGACCATTTCAGTGGCCACGCACGCGAAAGGTACGGGAAGACCGGCGAAACTGATGCTGTCCTGATAACCGACAGAGAGACTGTTTATAAGATTGTAGACGTTCTGGCCGAAGATGTAGCCTGAAGGGAGGCTGCCGACAAGGTTGTTCCTGACGGATTCTCCGGATGTCTTCGAATCCGCTCCCAGAGCTATGGGGTCGTCATGGCGTTTCGTGTCCACGTATTTCATCTCGTCCTCCAGCAGGGCCCTGTAATATTCTGTATCGTAATAGAACGGTATCGACAGGAGGTATTTTTCCTTGTATTTGGTCTCGGCGTATGAAATGTAGTTTCTCGGCACGTCGTCGCTCATAGCCATAGTCCAGTCCACAGTACGTATGATGGAATCTATCTGGTCCGCAGTATAGCCCAGAGCATAGATTCCTCCTATCAGACCGCCCATGCTGGTACCCAGAACCATATCTACGGGCATGCCGATGGATTCGAGGTACTGCATCACGCCTATCTGCGCCGCCCCTTTCGCCCCTCCGCCGCTCAGGACCAGTGCGACAGCCGGCCTTTCCTTCCGTATTTCATCCATCCGGCTGCGGATTTCGGATATGGAGAGGGAATCGGCCCTCGTGTACGGGTACGAGACCGGGGACTGATCATTGGCATAAACCATGACCGGTATCAGAAAGAATATGGATATCAGCAGTTTTCTCATAATTATCCTTTATTCCGCACCGGAGCCGTGCCGTCCGGCCAGCATTCCGCAGGCGGCCAGTATGTCTTCACCGCGCGATGCCCTGACTGTCGCGACGATGCCGTTGGCGTTCAGCCGCTCCTGGAAACGCCTGATAACGATGTCCGGAGGACAGCCGTAAGGGAAATCCGGGATTCTGTGGAAGCGTATGAGGTTCACCCGGCATTCCAGTCCCCGGAGCAGCCGGCTTAGCGCGTCAGCGTGGCGGATACTGTCATTGAAACCGGCAAACATCGTATATTCGAAACTTACGCGCCTCTGTCCGGTAAAGTCGTATTGTCTGACGAGATCCAGTATTTCTTCCATACCGAAAGCCTTTTCGGCAGGCATCATCGAGAGCCTTTCATCAGGAAACGGACTGTGAAGGCTGACGGCCAGGTGGCAGCGCGATTCGTCGAGATATTTTTTCAACGCCGGCAGGACTCCTATGGTAGAAACAGTGATACGTTTCGGACTCCAGCCGAAACCCCAGCCGGCAGTCAGGACTTCGATGGCCCTCATCACGTTGTCATAGTTGTCGAGAGGCTCCCCCATACCCATGAACACGGCATTCGTAAGCCTGTCGGATTCGTCCGCCGATATGAACTGGGAAAGGATATCGGCTGCGGAAAGATGTCCATGAAAGCCCTGGCGGCCCGTCATGCAGAATCTGCAGCCCATCCTGCAGCCGGACTGGGAAGATACGCATAGCGTAGCGCGGTCATCATCGGGAATCATCACGGCCTCTACTGCGCCGTGTTCGAGACTTTCTTCCGGAACCCCGCCCCTGTCGGCAAGAGCCAGTCCTCTCATCTTCGTGCATGCGACTGGGAAAAGATACTTTTTCGTGCCGTCCGCGGATACCTGCATGCCGGAATACCCGGTTACGCCCACCTCGTACTTTTCGGAAAGTCTTCTGCGGCCTTCCTTCGAAATATTCGTCATCTCGTCGAGAGAGCGGACCTTCTTCACATACATCCACTGCGCCATCTGTCCGGCGGCAAATGCCGGAAGCCCGGCCTCCGCCGCTATCTCTTTCAATTCGTCCGGAGTCTTTCCGAGAAGTCTTGTCTTCATCTTTCGTTCGGTTACCCTGTCCATACAAAGGTAAAATTTATTTCATAAAAAGGCGTATGATTTTTTCCCTGGCAGCCGTATAGGGTCTGTACCGCATCGGAAGGTCCGGACGGAAAGGCTTGTCGACGACGCTTTTAAGGTGAGAGAAAGTCTCGAAGCCGAATTTTCCGTGATAATGTCCCATTCCGCTTTCACCGACGCCTCCGAAAGGCAGATGTCCGGAAGCCAGATGAATAATCGTATCGTTCACGCAGCCGCCCCCGAAATGCAGTCTTTCTGTCAGAAGTTTCCTGTTTCCTGCCTTGCGCGTAAAGACATAAACCGCAAGCGGGCGCGGACGGCTGTCGACATAACGGATGACTTCTTCCAGGTCATCGTATGCAAGGACCGGCATCAGCGGTCCGAAAATTTCCTCCTGCATAATCAGCGGGTTTCCGCAGGACAGACCGGCAATATCCCCCATATTGTAGACGGATGGCGAGATTTTCAGACGTCCGGCATCGGAAAGTCCTCCGAAAACGCAGTTCCGCTCCACCTCCTTCATCATACCGCACAGCCTGTCGAAATGTTTCCGGTTCACGATTTTTCCGTAATCCGGAGCCGATACGGGGTCTGTTCCGTACATGCGGGTTATTTCCCTTCCGCAGGCTTCCAAGAACCGGTCCATAACGCTCCGGTGAACGAGCACATAATCCGGAGCCACGCAGGTCTGTCCGCAGTTCAGGAATTTCCCGAATACGATTCTGGCGGCGGACACTTCCATATCGGCCGTCTCATCGACTATGACAGGGCTTTTCCCTCCGAGTTCCAGAGTTACCGGAGTCAGATGCCTGGCAGCCTTTTCCATCACGAGCCGTCCCACACTTTTGCTTCCCGTAAAGAATATATAGTCGAACTTCATCTCCAGAAGATCGGAATTCACCTCCCTGCCCCCTTCCACCACTCCGATGTATTCGTCCGGGAATGACCTTCCGAGGATTTTTCCTGTGACAGAAGAAGTCGCCGGAGAATAGGCGCTCGGTTTGAGTATGACGGTATTGCCGGCAGCTATGGCGCTGGCAAGAGGAGAGATGCAGAGCAGAAACGGATAGTTCCACGGGCTCATTATCAGGACATTGCCGTAAGGCTCCGGAAAAATACGGCTTTTGGCGGGGAACTGGGCGAGCGGTGTGCGGACCCTGCGGGGCGACGACCATTTCGCGACGTTTTTAATCGCACACCGTATTTCCGACAGCGCCATTCCGATTTCAGTCATATAAGCCTCGGTCCTGCACTTCCCCAGGTCTTCCGCCAATGCGGCAATGATTTCTTCCTCGCTCTCCCGGACAGCCCTGTCCAGTCTCTCCAACGCCTTCCTGCGGAAACCGGCATCCAGCGTGGCCCCCGTCCCGAAAAACTCTTTCTGCTTTAGCAGCAATTCCTTAGTCTGCATATTGTTCCTGTCGGCATTATTTTATCCTATGCAAATATAAAAGTTTTGCGTATGTTTGTAATGAAATAAATAGCACTGATGTGACATGTCATTCTGGAAAAACCTTCAGGCGCAGATCCGTTCCATCACGAATCTGTCCGACCACATAGATATCGCGGCTGCGGAAAAATCCATACGCGGCAGCATTTATTTCAAGGGACCGAACGTCTGGATTCTCTTTTTCTCCATCATCATCGCTTCCGTCGGACTGAATGTCAACTCCATTCCGGTCATCATCGGTGCGATGCTGATCTCGCCTCTGCTCGGTCCGGTCCTGGGCATCGGACTCGGTCTGGGCATCAACGACATGGGGTTGCTGAAGTCATCCCTGAAGAACATCCTCGTGATGATGGGGATAAGCATAGTGGCGTCGCTCCTCTATTTTCTCATCACCCCTCTCAACCTCTCCAACCCGACGGAACTGCTGGCCAGGACGAATCCGACCATATACGATGTCCTCATAGCGCTTTTCGGCGGATTCGCAGGCATATTCGAAGTCTGCCGGAAGGAAAAGGGCACCGTTTTCTCCGGGGTCGCCATAGCCACGGCACTTATGCCTCCGCTCTGCACGGCCGGATTCGGACTTGCCAACGGCAATCTGGTCTACTTTATCGGCGCATTGTACCTCTTCACCATAAACTGCATATTCATCATACTCGCCACCTACCTGACCGTCAAGTACATGAAATTCGAACAGTACGAGTACAAGGACGCCAGGGACGCGAAGAGGTCGCGCAGAATCATAACCATAGTCACGGTCATAGTCATCGTGCCGAGTATCTGGTCCGCCATCGTCATGATCAGGGAAAACACTTTCAACCAGACGGTTTCGGAATTCATCAGCGCGAACAGGAACCTGTACTCCGGTTATATCATGGATTACCGGATAGAGCACCGGAAAGGGTCCAAGGTAGAAGTCTATTTCACGGGAGAGCCTCTCAGCTCCACTGACAAGAACAACTTCATCGAGTCTGCCAAGGAATTCGGTCTAAAGCCCGAACAGGTCATCATCAGGGAGCATGCCCTCGTGGAAGGCAGCAACGAAGCCGAAATACTGAAAAGCATCTATGAAAGGTCAGACAGCGAAATCACCAGAAGGGAGGCTGAAATCAAAAAACTGGAAGAAGAACTCCGGCATCTTCACGAAAGCGACATTCCATACATCCAGATTACCAGGGAAGCCTTGAACCAATACCCGGACATAGCCTCCCTCTCCATCGCCAGAGGTGCTGAAGTCAAGACAGACAGCCTGTCCAGGACCGATGGCGTGGTAGCCATAGTCCGGATGAAACGCCCTCTGAGTCAGGAACAGAGGCACAGGTTTACCAACTGGCTGAAAATCAGGCTCGGAGTCGAAAATGCTACACTCTATGAATTCCCTGCCGAAAATGGAAGGTAAGCCCGGCGGGACAGTCCTTGCGATTATCCGCCGGAGCGTTTTGCCGGCGGCGCTGTTCTGCATGTCAGCCGCCTTTCCGGCCGTTTCCGCCACGCCCCGGGAATCGCCCGGAATCCGGGACAGGGCGCTTCTTTTCAGCCTTTTCGAAAAATTCCCCGCCTGCCGGCACAATGCCGACACCATCGTCCTGAACTTCATCGGCGATGTCATGCTCCACCAGGCCCAGATAGACAACGCCCGCAGAGACGGCTCGTTCGATTTCTCGGGATGTCTCGATGACATCCGGGACCGTCTGAGGGCAGCCGACCTGTCGGTGGCCAATATGGAATTCACTCTGGCAGGAGAACCTTATTCGGGATATCCGGCCTTCAGCGCCCCCGACGAATACGCCGAATATCTGGTACAGTGCGGAACGGACATATTCCTGACGGCCAACAACCATATTTTGGACAAGGGTGAACGGGGGCTGCTGCGGACATTGTCCGTTTACCGGACACTCGAACGGGATTACGGCATAAAAATGACCGGGAGCGCCGAAGATGCAGAGGCAAAAGACGCCTGCTATCCCCTTTTCGTGACTGTCAGAGGGCTGAAACTCGCATTCGTGAATTTCACCTACGGCACGAATCTCGGTATCGGGAAAGAATTTCCGGGTACGAACCTTACTGACCGGGAGGATATTCTCAGGGCTATGGACAGGGCCGGTGCCGCAGGAGCAGACTTCATCGTAGTCCTTCCCCACTGGGGAGAAGAATACCGCACCGCGCACTCCCGACAGCAGGAGGAGCTGGCAGTATGGCTGGCTGAAAACGGAGCGGACCTCATAGTGGGGACTCACCCCCATGTAGTGCAGGATACATCCGTAATCCGCACTGCCACATCAGCCGTGCCGGTCATATACTCATTAGGCAATATCATTTCGAACATGAGCGCGGCCGACACGCAGACAGGACTGATGCTGGAAATGAAACTTGTCCGCAACGCCTGGGGCGAAATAACGGAAATCCTGCCCGAATTCACTTTCACCTGGTGTTCACTGCCGGGGCGGCTGTCGGACAGGCATAAGACCATAATCATAAGGGACTGGACAGGCCGGAGGAACGAATGGATACGGAAGTACGAATACGAAAAGATGGTCTCCTCTTACCGCAGAATCAAATCTCTCACAGGAATAGAAGATTAGAAAAAGTCAGTATATGAAAAAAAACATAGTGCTTGAAAATACCGATCCCGTAGAAATCTACGGAGCAGGGAACAGAGTTCTGGAAGCGTTGTGCGGCTGGTTTCCGCAGCTGAGAGTCGCTGCCCGGGGCAATGAAATCATCATCGAGGGCTCCGAGGCCGACTGTGCCGGTTTCGAGGAAAAGATTCGCCTTCTGATACAGAAGCGGATGCACAAGCGGAATCTCACGCCGTACGATGTGGAAGACCTGTTCGACGGCGAAGATGCCGCACGGAAGAAAATCCCGTACGGCGATGCGGTGATAGTGCACGGTCTGGACGGAAAGCCGATTCGGGCGAGGAACAGGACTCAGGAGGAAATGGTGAAAGCCTATTTCGAAAACGATCTGGTGTTCGCTGTCGGTCCAGCGGGGACCGGAAAGACATACATAGCCATAGCCCTGGCTGTCAGAGCACTGAAACACAGGGAAATCAAGAGAATCATACTGACACGTCCGGCCGTGGAAGCAGGGGAACGCCTCGGTTTTCTGCCCGGTGACCTGAAAGACAAATTAGACCCCTACCTTCAGCCGCTCTATGATGCGCTGGGCGATATGATACCCGCGAAAAGACTGAATGATTTCATGGAGGAGGGCATAGTACAGATAGCTCCGCTGGCATATATGAGAGGCCGGACACTGGACAAGGCCTGCGTGATTCTCGACGAGGCCCAGAACACGAATCTCGGACAGCTGAAAATGTTCCTGACCAGAATGGGCACGGATGCGAAGTTCATCGTGACGGGAGACGCGAGCCAGGTGGATTTGCCGGACAAGAAGGAATCCGGGCTTATGAGGGGTATCGAATTAGTGAAGGACATAAAAGGTATCGGATGTATATTCTTCAACAACAATGATATCGTCCGGCATCCTCTCGTCTCCAAAATCGTCAAGGCTTTCGAGGTCTGAAACAGGGTGGCAGCGAGAGCACTGACTACAATTTCCTGACGGAAATCAACAGTGCTCTCGCTGCCACCCTGTTCATTGGCCGATGTGCCGGAACCGGTGCAGTGCAAGGCGCCAAGGGTGAGGATGACGGGAGTTTACTGTAGTAAATGACCGAATCCGAATCCCGAAGGCAACGCCGCAATACGCCGGTTCCGACGCATCGGACTAAAGGCCGTTGGAAACGATGGTAGAATACTTGTTATACCCTTCCTCGTACTGCGGACCTTTTTCCCTGAAACGGTAGTAGATATTCTTCAGATATTCCGCGATGCTTACCTTGATCTGATTGTCCTTCGTTACGTTGAATGCCTTTTCGAACGGATCGATGGCATTCATCAGCGCAGCCTCGAACTGCTCGATCAAAGCCATATACTTGGCATCGTCGAACTCGTTGGCAGCCTTTTCCTGAATTTCGAGAGCCTCGTTGTAGTAGAGGATACCCACGCCGATAAGGCCGAATTCATATTCAGGGTTGATTTCGTAAGATTTCATGTAGGCGGCTATGGCCTCATCCTTGTGTCCGAGCTTGCTGTGGATGTCGCCTTCGACATAGTACAGTGAAGCGTTGTTCGGTTCGTTCTTCTTGGCTACGTCCAGAAGGGCGAAAAGTTCGTCAGGGTTCTCGCCGCTTTCGATGTAATAGTTGATCAGACCGATGATGATGCTCTGGTTCTGCGGATAAGCCGAGAAACCTGCTTCGAGAGTGCTCTTGGCATCGGCCTTTCTGTCCAGTTTCGAGTAGATGTCGGCCAGTTTGGCATATACCTCACCGTCCTCCAGATAGTTCACTTCCAGACATTTCTTGAAGAAAGGCTCTGCCCTGGCATAATCCTGGGTCATCCAGGCTGTAAAGCCCGCATTGTAAAGTGCCATAGTGTCTATGGCAGGATTCGGTGCGGATTCCGAAGCCTTCACTGCCTTCTCGAAATAAGTGCTGGCAGCCTTGAGATCGCCGAACATATAGCTGTTCATCCCCTGCTCGATGAATTTTGAAGATATATTCTTGATACCTGCATCGATATCCTTGGTCTTGCTTCCCTTGGCATCCACCTCGGCCGCCTTGAGATAGGCATTGAGAGCCTGGTCGAGAGCATCCGCATATACCGGCTTGGTCACCTCTATGAGGGCCAGCTGCTGGTTTGCGTTGTAATAGTAGTTCATGGTCTTGTACTGCTCCTTCGTATAGGTCTCGCCTGCAAGGGTCACTGTCTGGGTAGCACTCGGTTTCTGGCTGCCCATAATGAATGTCAGCTCCTGTTTGCTCGCGCCGATCCATCCGTTTCCCATAGGAGCGGAATAGGCGTCCATATATGCTCCGGCCAGTTTCAGCCAGGTAGCAGGTTTGGCTGCCTTCTTCGGATTTGCAGTAGCTTCCGTAGCCGATTCCACGGCTTTTTTGGCATCAGCCGGAGATTTTACCTGTGCATCGGCTGCCTGTACGGCCAACAGTACCGCCAATGCCATAATGATACGTTTCATAGCTCGATATTAATTAAAGTATTATTATTGTTTGTCCTCAGTATTCGTCGGTGAAGCCGGCTCCTGAGCGCTGCCGGCATCGGCACCTCCCTCGACAGGGGTTTCGTCGTCGTTCCTGCTTACGGCGGAAACAGCGGCGATGGCATCGCCTTCCTTTATGTTTATGAGGCGCACGCCCTGTGTTGCCCTGCCCGCTACCCTGATATCGGATACGTGCATCCGGATGGTCAGGCCGGACCTGTTTATGATCATCAGGTCGTTGTCATCGGTGACATCCTTGATGGCCACGAGGTTACCGGTCTTTTCCGTGATGTTCAGGGTCTTCACTCCCTTGCTTCCGCGGTGCGTAAGCCTGTACTCCTCATAGTCTGAACGTTTGCCGTAGCCGTTCTCGCTGACCACGAGTATGGTTCTGGATGCGGCGTCGGCGGCTTCAGGGTCGTAGCATATCATACCCACGACTTCATCGTCATCACTGATATTGATACCCTTGACTCCGGAAGCAGTCCTGCCGAGAGGTCTGGCATCGCGTTCATCGAATCTCGCGCAGTTCCCTTTCCTGCCTGCGAGGAAGATCTGGCATCTGCCGTTAGTCATAGAGGCTTCCAGAAGTTCGTCCCCGTCCCTGACGGTTATGGCGTTGACACCGTTGGCTCTCGGCCTTGAATAGGCTTCGAGCAGGGTCTTCTTTATTATTCCTTTCTTCGTGACGAGAACTATGAAATTGTTGTTTACATAATCCTCATCCTTGAGGTTGCGTACGTTTATGAACGCCTTTACGGTATCGTCCGGCTCGATGTTTATCACGTTCTGGATGGCTCTTCCCTTGGAAGTCTTCGTGCCCTCCGGGATTTCGTAGACCTTCAGCCAGAAGCATCTTCCGTTCTTGGTGAACAGCAGCATGGTACTGTGCATGTTGGCCACATAGATATGTTCTATGAAGTCTTCGTCGCGAGTGGCGCTGCCTTTCATGCCGACCCCTCCCCTGTTCTGGGTCCTGTATTCCGTAAGCGGCGTCCTCTTGATATAGCCGAGATGGGAAATGGTGATGACCACATCCTCGTCCGGGTAAAAGTCCTCCGGATTGAATTCCTCTGCGGAGAGGGCGATTTCCGTTCTTCTCGGATCGCCGTATTTCTGCTTGAGTTCCTGAAGTTCGCCCTTTATGACTTCCATCTGCTTTTCATAGCTGGCCAGGACTTCCTCGCAGTAGTGTATGAACTTCATCAGTTCATCGAATTCTGCCTGAAGTTTCTCGCGTTCCAGTCCGGTCAGCTGTCTGAGCCTCATCTCGACTATGGCGGAAGACTGTGCATCCGTGAATGCGAAACGTTCCATCAGTTCCGATTTGGCCTGGTCCACACTCCTCGACGCCCTGATGATGGCGATGATTTCATCTATGACGTCCAATGCCTTCAGCAGGCCTTCGAGTATATGCGCACGTTTCTTCGCCTTTTCGAGGTCGAATTTCGTCCTCCTTACCACCACGTCATGCCTGTGACGGACGAAATATTTTATCAGGTCCTTCAGGTTCAATGTGCGCGGACGTCCGTTGACCAGTGCGACATTGTTTACCGAAAAACTGGACTGGAGCGGAGTATATTTGAACAGCGTGTTCAGGACTACATTCGAGTTTGCGCCTATCTTCAGTTTGATAACGATGCGCATACCTTTTCTGGTGGTCTCGTCATTCACATAGACGATGCCGTCTATCTTCTTGTTCTCCACCAGTTCCACGATTTTCTCGATAAGCTCGCGCTTGTTTACCATATAAGGTATTTCGGTGACGACTATCGTCTCCCTGCCGGATTCGCTCACCTCGATTTCGGTCCTCGACCTGATGACGATTCTTCCCCTGCCGGTCTCGAAAGCGTCCCTGATGCCCTGATGGCCCTGGATGATGCCTCCCGTCGGGAAGTCCGGCCCCTTTATGTAATGCATCAGTTCATCCGTAGTGATGTCGGGGTTGTCGATATATGCGCAGATGGCGTCGCAGGTCTCTCCGAGATTGTGCGGAGCCATATTGGTAGCCATACCCACGGCGATTCCGGAAGAGCCGTTGAGAAGCAGGAGCGGCGCCTTCGTCGGAAGGACGGTAGGCTCCTGGAGGGTATCGTCGAAATTGTTCTGGAAATCAACGGTATCCTTGTCGATGTCGGCCATCACCTCCTCGGTCAGTTTTTCGAGTTTGGCTTCGGTATAACGCATTGCCGCAGGCGAATCGCCGTCCATCGAACCGAAGTTTCCCTGTCCGAAAACGAGAGGATACCGCATGCTCCAGCTCTGCGCCATCCTCACCATAGCATCGTAAACGCTGCTGTCCCCGTGCGGATGATATTTACCGAGCACCTCGCCGACTATTCTTGCGGATTTCTTGGTCTGGCCGGAATAGCCCAGCCCGAGCCCCGTCATACCGAAAAGCACTCTCCTGTGGACAGGCTTCATACCGTCCCTCACGTCCGGCAACGCTCTGGAGACGATGACCGACATAGAATAGTCTATGTACGAACTTCTCATCTGCCTGTCGATGTTGACCGTTTCAATCCTGCCTGCAGGTGCTTCCGTTTCATTCGGATTCAATTCATTATCCAAATTATCCATATACTTTTTCTGAATTTTAAAATATGCCCGTGACGGGCAACAGAGCCGCAGCTCGGCACTTCCCGGACATAGTTTGCAAAGATAACAAAAATTGCAAATCCGACAAACCCTTCCCCGCCGGATTTGAACTAATTTTGCTTGCCGGAATTATGCAATATTCTTATTTTTGCACACAATCTAAGCACTCTACAGAATTTCAAGTAAAATGACCGCTGGTTTATCTGACACTGCCGGCATCCCGCATACGGAAGGGATAAACTACACCGGCTCGAAACTCAGGCTCCTGCCTTATATCATCGAAGAAATCAGGAACTTGGATGTCAAGGATATCCTGGATGGATTCAGCGGCACGACGAGAGTCTCGCAAGCCTTGTCCCAGCTTGGATATGATGTCACCGCCAATGACATTTCCGAATGGTCCGAAGTGTTCGGGCACTGTTACCTATTGTCAGCCAAGCCGGATTCCTTTTACCGGCCGTTCATAGAAGAACTCAATTCCCTCGAAGGGTATGACGGCTGGTTCACGGGGCACTACGGCGGTGACAGCCCCTTGGGGAAAAGGCCCTTCCAGATACACAATACGAGAAAACTCGACGCCATCAGAGACAGAATCGACGAGTACGACCTGGATTTCACCGACAGGTCCGTCCTGCTCACAAGCCTGATCCTCTCTTTGGATTCGGTCGACAACACATTGGGACACTTTGCCTCGTATCTGGCCGGATGGTCGGCACGTTCATACAACACTACAGCCATAAAGAGTATCTGTTCCTGATGGAAAAGAAGTGATGTCAAGGTGATTTCATCATAAAGAAAATCCGTGAGTCATACCTGCATGATCTCCATCGGACGAAATATCGATGACACAGTGCTTTTCCACCCCTGCCCGGACAACAGTAACGGTTATGGAAGCAGGCTGCCGGGACGAAGGACAGGAAACGAATCCCGTATCGTCATCATTCAATATCAAAAGACAAGGAGCGTCCACCGCCACTGAAAAATCTTCACATGTCACCGTCCCGTTTTCGAAAAAAGCCGCATGCAGGCTTCCTGACACCTCGTTTCTGACAGCGTGTACGGTGTCATCCATAGCGGCTATCCAGATGGAAGACGGATCAAAACCGTCGAATTCCTCTTTTGTCATTCCCGGAAGCATGTAATACGAGTACGAGCCTTTCCGGGAAGAAGACTGCAAGGCTCCGTGTGAAATGGATAGTTCGAAAACGCTTTCAGTCACCGAGCCGGTCTGGGTCGTGTTTATGTCAGACCACATTCCGGTGCGCTGTTCCTCTTTCAGGATAACATCGTTCCAGGCATTTCCCGTTTCCGGGTCAATTATATAGCCTATATTGTCATGCCAGACCCGCACTATCCTGCCTTCCGCATCTGTTTCCGTATACACGGTGCCTGACTTCCTGCACTGGTTGACAGTAGTCACGATTTCTTCCGTCATAGACGACCCAATGCCCGATCCTATACAAATTATCGCATCGCTTTCAAAAAACCATGATTTATCCGCATATACGTTTACTCCGTCTTCAGTATTTCTCATTCCATATACGGAAATGCCTTGCCGCCCGTCAGAAACGCCTCCCGTGAATACAGACTGTCCCGTATGGGTATAATTCGAGTTTCTCGGTACTTCAGAAGTATAGGGAGCTGTGACTCCTGGCACCCTGTTCCAGTCCCAGACCGGGAAAATATTGAAATACTCATCCCCCTGTGTATTGACAGAAAGAGAACCGTCCGAAATCCAATACCCTTTCAGGTTTTCACCGTTCAGATCCTCGCACCGGTATGTCCGGTCTGAAACCAGCCTCAGACAGGCAGACCAGTCAGGAGACTTGTATGTCGTGTAATCACCTATATAGTGATGTGTCAAAGAAGGGATCACCGAAGTAAAATTTATGTGCACCCCGTTTTCCAGACTTTCAAGAGCCGCATCGTAAGCCACGGAATGGGACTGGTCAAAAGTCCGGATACTTTCTATTTTCGATATCAGGCTTCCTGCGGCATCCAGTGCATCCGCCCTGCTGACACTGCGCCCCATGACATTGAAATACATATAGCTTCCCCGTATACAGTCCGTCATAGTACGCGTGACGAATTCGCACAGCAGCTCTTTCTGATCCGGTGTCATAAGCGTCATGAATTCAGTATCTTTTACATATCCCGCCACTTTAATCACGGCATTGAGCAGGACATCCGCATAACCTCCGATATAAAGCTGGGCATTATGCTGGAAATAGGAATAGTCATACTGGATACCTTCTTCTCCGACAGGTGAAAACGCCAGCGGTTCGAATGCCTGTTCCACCGCATAGCTGACGACATCGGCATCCGACTGCAGACATCCTCTGTAAAGCCAATGCAGGGCGATATCGGATTTGTTGGCTCCTGTCCGCTCGGCCGGATCACCGCCTGTTCTGGCCCATCTCTCCAGCAGCGGGCTTTCTATGGATTCCGGTATCGTATTCTGACCCGAGCGCATAAGGATAAGCGGTTTTGCAAGGTCTCTCGGAACTGCAATCTGGTTATTCCACCAATTGGTACTGGTCGGACATGCCTTATACCAATATGACAAGGCATTGCAAATGGCGGTATACAATTCCGGTTGCCCATAATGTATACTTTCCCGTAAGACGTATGCAGAAGCCATCTGTCCTACATAATTCAGATGTGCCAGAGGTTTCCAGCCAGTCTGCGACCTGTCGGTATAATCCACGTCAGGGAAAGCTCCGTCATCAGAAATGGCCGACATATATCCGGAAACATACCGGTCCAGGGCTTCACGTGAAGATACCGCAGAGGAAGACTCCCCTTCATATACGGAAAGCCAACCGTCCTGCAGTGCCTCCAGTATTCTGTCAAAATCTTCAGGCTCGCCGTCTACCTCCCCGTCAGGCGGCTCCACCTCATGCGGCGGTTCATAACTGGAATCAGTGATAACCGGAACCTTATGACAGGAGCAGATCTGCAAAAGCGACAAGACCAGAATCAAATATATGCCTCCATTTATTTTCATAACAGTCGATTTTAATCTTCCACCACTCTGACATACACATTCCGGACACTTTCATCCGTATACCTGTAATTCACCCTTTTCATAACAAAGGTAGCTTTGTATAGTCCAGGCTTATCATAGATATAGCTGTAGGTATCCAGATATACAGTTATGTTCTTTATGGCTTCACCCGTATCCGGTGTGCGCGATTTGAGGTTTATAGGATTTGATATCAGCCAGCTTCTGGTCGGGACGCCTGCTTTCGACGGATGACACCCCATCATGTAGTCCTGTGCCGGATCTGTCATATAAGTCAGTCTCCAGCGGCCCTCGGCATTATTTGTTGCCGAGTTGTACACATTCGCCCCTTCTTCCGCCTCATGGAAAGGGGAAAAGCCGATATCGGCTGGGCGAAGGGTTGACGATTCGCCTGTTTCCAGATCCGTACTCGTCACTGAAAAATTCCGGACCTCCCATCTCGGGCGTATGCTTCCGTCAGTATGATACAGAAAAGCTATCGCAACAGACTTGGAATCAAGATAATCATCCAGAGGTATCACAACTGAGGATGAACCGTCACCGTTATTCCCTCCAGTATTGGCTTTCTCCGGCAAATCACACTGCTGTGTAATATCATTCCAAGTTATGCCGCCGGAGAGCATTTCTTTGTCAGTTTCGTAAACTCCGGACAATCCGTCGTATTCGGTTGAAAGGTAAACACTGAAAGTATCACCTGAATTTGTCCCGTACTGGGTAGCAAATGTAACGGATATTCCGGAAGCAAGGGACGAAGCCGGCAATTCGGTCATATTCCGTCTGTCATACATTTTCCCGTTTTCTCCGCTGTAGAACGTAATGATGTCCGGGTCTCCCTTAAAGTCAAACACCACTTCAGATGATGGCTGCACATACAGAGTATCGTCAACATATTGCCCTCCTTCCGAATGCGCGGAGACGGAAGAATCCAGTTCCTGCTTCAAATCCTGCTCGCAGGAAAATAAAAACGGCAGCGCCGATGCTATAATACAAATTCTGATTTTCATAACGTTAGATTTTTACCAACCCGGATTCTGCTTCATCAGTTTGTTTACTGACAGTTCCCAGTCAGGAATCGGAAAGTAAACATCATACTCCCTTACCTGATAATATGCCTCGGCGTATTTATAGACATTCGCCCAGGCATCGTCCTCAACATAGGCACTCATCGCCCTCATTGTAGTGAAAAAAGTACCCCAGCGTATCAGATCCCATCTGCGCAGTCCCTCGAAAGCGAGTTCCATAGCCCGCTCGTCCTGCAGTTTCTGACGGAAACTGTCCTGATCCAGTCCGGACAAGGGATTCAGGCCTGCACGTTCACGGACTTCATTTATGCAGTCATATGCCAGTTTCGTGGGACCGCCAAGTTCATTTTCCGCTTCAGCAAGCATCAGCAGCACATCGCTGTATCTCAATACAGGGAAATTTATGGGAGTGTAGAATTTGCTTTTAGGTGTCACGGTTTCGTACTCCCTGTAGAATTTGCCGATGGCGCGGACCTTGTTCGCGGATTCGGCTTCAGTCCTTTCCGTGCATGGATAGCCGTCCGCCGTATAATCCATCCCATCCGGTTTCAATCCATAATAATACAGGCGTCCGAGTACTGTATTGTCATTCGGATCATCCCCGTAAACATAGGAATACGGGGCGATGTTCCAGTCCCCCCTCTCCCTGTCGACATTCTCCGGATCATCCTCATAATACATCCTGTACAGTTTCAGGGAACTGAAGAAACAAAGCTGGCTATAGCCCGGATTGGCCATTCCGGTAAGAGTGGAATATGCGGCATCTCCCGAATTGTCACGCCCGGATCCGAATCCCATCGTACTGCCTATTTTTCCTGCCGAATATTCCACATCGTTCAAGCGGTTCCCGGCCATGGCGATTTCCCACATACTTTCCAGTTTTCCCGTACTGTTGTATTTGTCGGAAGCCAGATCGATGAACACCTGCGGGTATTCATCAGCCAAATCGTGTATCCCTGTCCGGTAAACTTCATTCGCCCAGTACCTGGCCTGTCTGAAGCATTCTTGCGTATGTTCGTCGGCCGGTTTGTTATCCCTGAAATGCTCTCCCGCCCTGAAAAGCCATATTCTGGCAAGAATGCCCATGGCAGCAGTCTGAGATATGCGCTCCGGTGTCTCGACCTCAAGAGCCGTAGGCAGATATTCAATATTATCCGCTATATCGGATATCAGGCGATCATAGACTTTTTCCTTGTCGGTCCTGGCGACAGCCAGACCTTCGACAGAATGCGTAGCCTCGAGCACCAACGGTACGTCACCCCAGAACTGGACCAGATTGAAATAGTAGAATGATCTGAGGAAATAAGCCTCTGCCTTAAACCTCGCCCGGGTCTCTTCCGATATTTCGCTCACCCTGTCTGCGTTTTCAAGCAATGTATTGGCCCTGTTTATGCCTTCATAGCAGATTCTCCAGAAAGTCAGGATTTCCGGAGCGGAAGAATTGGCCAGAGCAAAAGTCATCGTCGTGCGTGTCTGGCTTCTTTGGTAGAAGCACAAATCATCGCCTCCAGCATGGCATACCACATAATTTTCCCCGTAAAACGGTTCCTGCATCAACGGAGAATACACACCGAGCAATGCTTTCCGCAAGTCTTCTTCCGTATTATAAAAGGTTTCCGGAGTCAGTTCGTTCGGTCTCAGTTCCAGAAAATCACAGGAACCCACGAACAAAACTGACAGTATCACCGTTACAAGTTTATTGTATTTCATATTCTTCTGATTAAAAAGTCAGGTTTAGTCCGAAATTGTAGTTTACCGCCCTGGGGTAAGCGGAATAATCAAGTCCTGGAGTCAGGGAAGTGTTTCTGACAGACACTTCCGGATCATAGCCGGAATAAGATGTAAACGTGTACAGATTCTGTATAGATGCATAGAGTCGCAGCTTTATGATTCTGGCCTTTTTCATCCACCGCTCCGGGAAAGTATATCCGAATACGATATCCTTTATCCTCAGATATGAACCGTCTTCTATAACTCGCGATGAAAACGCCAGATTCCCGGCAGAAGAATTGACAGCAGGCATATCGCTGTCCTGGTTTTCAAGCGACCATCTGTCAGCGAACGAGGCAAACTGGTTGAGATTCTTCCGGTGGTTGAAAGTGGTTTCGAAAACCAGTCTATTGGCATTTAGGATATCGTTGCCATAGCTCCACTGGAGAAATATGCTCAGATCCCAGCCTTTCCACTGAAAGGCATTGGTAAATCCTCCGGTATGTACTGGTTCGCCACGTCCTATAATCGTCCTGTCATCAGTATCTATCACCCCGTCCCCGTTCAAATCCCGGTATTTCGGCCAGCCTGGCTGGACCTTTTCCCTGCCGTCAGAAGAAAAATACGGCACACCGCTTTTCAGGACGTAGTTGCTGCCGACCATGTCGAAATCATCCAGTTTGTACGTACCCTCGAAAATATAGCCGTACATCATCCCCATAGGATAACCGACCTTGGCGATATAACTCGGCGTACCGTTGAAGTTATTGTCGAACGCAGCCATAGAAGTCTTTGCCGACACTCCTTCCGCCAATGCTATGACCCTGTTACGGTTGAATGCTATATTGAAATTCGTGGTCCACCTGAAATCCCCCTTGTCTATATTCACGGTATTGACTGTTATTTCCAGCCCCCTGTTGCCTACCGCGCCGATATTCTTCATGGCTCCGCCATAACCTGAAGTAAGCGGGAGTTCCGTATCATAAAGCAAATCTGTCGTCTTCTTGTCATAGACATCCACCACAAGATTTATTCTACTGCCCAGCAGGGACACATCAAGACCGATATTCGTCTGGGTGGTAGTTTCCCATCTCAAATCGTCATTAGCAAGATTGGTAGGCGAAACTCCGACGTTGGAAGGGTTGTTGTTTTCCGGATATACAGAATGGATAAGACCGTTTGAGGCCGAATAGACTCCGGAATTGAAATAATTCATATCGAGCAATGCGAATCTGTCATAATCCCCGATCCTGTTGTTTCCTGTCTGTCCCCAGCCGACCCTTAACTTCAAATCATTGACGACTCTCTTTACCGGTCTGAAGAAATTTTCGTTCGAGATAGTCCAGGCGGCAGAGACCGACGGGAAAAAGCCCCATCTGTTTTTCCGGGAAAACTTCGAAGAACCGTCCGCCCTGAATGTTGCCGTCAGGTAGTATTTCGAAGCATAATTGTAGTTCACCCTGGCTATATACGACATCAGAGTATTCTGGGATATGCCTGAGGATGAATTGGAGAGTTCACCCATAGCTATTCCGGCCATTCCGAGACTTTCATACGGTATCGCCTTATAACTCGTGGCATTTGCCTTGTCTCTGTAAGACTGCAATGTTATACCTGCAAGTGCACTGAAATTGTGCAGTTTTCCGAACACCGTACTGTAGCTTATCGTGTTCTCGTTCAGCCAGACATCGCGTCTGTTCGTATTCAGGGCGGCATTAACACCATTGACGGAACCGGGATACCCGCTTTTTGTCTTGGAATTATTGAAAATTTCCGTCCGCCTGTCTTCCGCCGTATAGATGCCGGATATTTTCAGTTTCAGGCCTTTGACAAATTCATATTCGATATAGGAATTCACATTGAACGAGGAAACGATTCTTTTGCTGTACTCGTTTTTCAATGACAATACCGGATTGAACCGGTAATCCACAAGCTGGTCTACGGACTCGTCCATAATATTGGTCATCAGAGATGACAGCGGGACATTGGGTTCCGTGACCGGACGGTAACCGAGCACACTGTAAAAAAGATTGTTCATACCGGAGGAATTGTTCTGTGACGGACTGGCACCCGAGGAAACCGTATTCGAGTAGTTCACGGCAAGATTCACCGTAAGCCGGTTCCTTTTCATAATCATATTCGCCCTGCCGTTGATTTTACGGTAATTGGACTCAATCACTATACCATCCTGATCATAATAGTTGAACGAAGCATTGTACCGTATGTCATTGGAACCGCCGCTCACAGATACATTGTGGTTCTGCTTGAACGCAGGATGGAATATGAATTTCTGCCAGTCATACTGTTCTATATTCCTGTAATCATCCAGAGTCCAAGTCCTGCCATTGTATGTCTGGAAATATCCGCCATTGGACGATGTTATTTCAGATTCGGTCATCAGTTCCTCCTGAAGCCTGACAAACTCATAGGCATCCATCATTTCCATCGTTTTGGAAATCACCTGGACCCCGGATGTCATATTGTACGAAATCTTCATCTTTCCCGCTTCGCCCTTCTTCGTCGTTATCATGATGACGCCATTGGCGCCTCTCGCACCGTAAATGGCTGTGGCTGAAGCATCTTTCAGTATATCGATAGACTGGATATCGGCCGGAGACAGAGTAGACGCGATTTCAGGGTCTTCGCTCGGGAATCCATCTATGACATACAGAGGAGTATTGTCCTGGGTAAGGGAGTTGTTGCCTCTTATGACTATGTTCATAGCGGCTCCAGGCATACCTTCCGAGGAACTTACCTGAACCCCTGCCACGCGTCCGGCAAGTGCCTCATCGAAGTTCCCTACTGAAACTTTAGCCACCTCGGACATATCCACCCGACCTACCGACCCCGTAAGGTCGCGTCTTTTTATGTCGGAATAGCCGACCACTATGATTTCGTCAAGATACAGGTTGTCTTCATCCATGACCACACTCATCATTCCGGTCGTCACAGCCTTTACAGACAGGGTCTTGTAGCCTAAACTGTGAAACTCCAGAATCGCACCGGACGACACTCCAGGAAGCGAGAATTGTCCGTCCGCATCTGTCACCGTACCTCCAGTCCCGCTACCTTGGATATGGACGGCAACACCTACAAGCGGCTGTCCGGAACTGTCGTTAACTGTTCCGGTAACGGTCTGCTGTGCCCGCAATCCGCCATAGACGAAAAGCAATGCGAGACACGCGAATAGCCTTGTCACTGAATTCAGTGCTTTCATAATAGCATTTAGTGTTTGGTTTTGGTTGTAAAAGTATATTGTCCGCCTTTTTCTGTCCGTACTCTATAAAGATAGGTCCTGCCGAACTCCATAGGCTCCACACGGACATTGCCGGATACCCTGTATCCGGACTTCGGGTATTCCGAATAACGGCTGTCTTCCGGCATTTCTTCGATATCCGTGTCCGCAGAATAAATCGGCCAGCGTGAACGTATCAGGCAGTCACCTCCCGAAAGAGACCTGAGTGTCATCGCTTCCAATGCATTCCTCTTCCATGAAAACGATACTTCGAAATTTCCGCGGGCTTTCAATCCGCTCACATTCCCGGAACTCCATTTTCCCGGCAACGCCGGAAGTACGAATATTTCTCCGTTCTGACTTTGCAGGAGCATCTCTGCCACACCGGCGACAAGTCCGGCATTCCCGTCTATCTGTACAGGAGGATAGGCAACGAACAGATTGGGATACATCCCCTCCTTCTCTATCCCGAAATCGACATCGGCCAGATACTTCTCCAGAATCGACAAGGCCCTGTCCCCGTCTTCGAGACGGCTCCACATACACATCTTCCAGGCAGTGGAAAATGCCGGACCGTCATCGCCACGTCTCGTGAGGGAATTCGCCGCGGCAGCCGCCAGCACCGGATCCCTTCTCGGGACAATCTGCCGTCCGGGATGCAGCCCGAACAGATGGGCGAAATGCCTGTGATTGACTTCGGCTTCCTCATAGTCCTCAGACCATTCCATCAGCTGCCCGTATTTGCCGATGGAAAGCGGAGTAAGTTCCGAAAGCCTGTATTCCAGAGTATCCCTGAATTCCTCGTCGATACCCAGAATCTCCGATGCTTCGATACAGCTGGTAAAACTGTCCCAAATCAGGGACATATCCATGGTAGGAGCCTTGCAAAGTTCGCCATACTGCTGCTTGCCGTAACCGTCGGTGTAAAGGAAACGGTTTTCCGGAGATGTAGAAGGGCTCGTCACATAATACCCTGTAACAGAATCCTTGTACATCCAGTTCAGGGCGAACTCGGCAGCGCCTTTCATCAACGGATAGGCATAGAATCGCAGATAATTCTCATCCCTGTTGAAATCATAATGCTCCCACAGGTGCTGCGCTATCCACAATCCTGCCATGGGCCAACAGGTCCATTTGGCAGCCCGCACCTCATAATCGCTGTCAAAACCGCCCTGCGGCACTGTCTGTGCCCATGCATCGGTATTACTGTGGAGCATCCAGCCTTTATCGATGCCATAGTTGTATTTCGCGGTCTTTTCTCCGCTTACGGCCAGATCCTCTATGAAATCGAGCAAAGGCACATGGCATTCAGGTATATTCGTGAGTTCCGTGAGCCAGTAATTCATCTCCGTATTCATATCCACGGTATAGTTGCATCCCCACTTGGGCACCAAGGCGTCATTCCAGATTCCCTGCAGATTCGATGGCAGGCTTCCCGGACGTGATGATGCTATGGTCAGATACCGGCCATACTGGAAAAGCAGGGCGCTGAGATAATCGATGGACGTATTCCTGTTACGGGCGCTGAAAAGTTCCTTCACATCGGTCCTGCCTACAGGCCTGCTTCCGATCTGAATACCGGTCCTGTCAAACAGTGACCTGTAATCCTCGATATGGCGCAGCTCAAGAGAGTGATAGCCCCTGTTTCGGGCAGCACTGATACAAGACATAGTCCTGTTTTCTATATAATCGGGGTCGTATTCCGGATATCTGTCGAACGCCACATAATTGGTAGCTGCGGACAGGAATATGGTCACGGTTCCGGCATTGCGGACACTGACAGTCTGTCCGTCCTCTGATGCAGATATTTCTCCTGTATCGGACATTACGCTGGCCGCCACTTGAAATCTCAGCCCTTTGCCGGACTCGGGTTCATAACGGATCAATGTAGAGTCTTTCTCGTAAAACGGGACATAACTCGGAGCCTGACCGTCAAGTATCAGACAATCATTCCCTTCCGTCCGCACCCGATTGCGAAGTTTTGACGAGAACGACAGGTCAAGATCCAGTACAGGATTTCCGCCAGCTTCGTATCTTATTACAAGGACCTTGTCAGGATAGGAAACAAATGCCGTCCTCCGGCATCGGTATCCGCCGACTGTGAAATCTACATACGACACTGCGTCGGAAATATCCAATTCCCGGGAAACGAAATTCACATTATCCGGATTCCGCATATTCACATACAGATCGGCCATCGGCAGATATCTGGCAGTATACGGCCCCTGACAATTATAAATCCACAAGTCCGCCGCTTCCCTGTATGCTCCTGCATCTATATATTTCCTTATAAGAGGAATAGCATCCCGACACCTGTCATTCAGTCCGGACTGCGGATAACCGGACCAGAGAGTCTTTTCGTTCAGAGCGAAATGATCTCTTGCCGGATTCCCGAAATCCATCGCGCCCAAATGTCCGTTGCCTAATGGCAGGGCTTCGCCCCAATGACTTGCCGGACAATCGTAAAACAGACCGATATTCTCTTTTGCCGGCAACAGGGTGCAAAAGACGACAGACAAGACAAACGATAATGTGGCTTTCATAAATTATGCGTTATTGGAAATGCATTTCAAATTTACATAGCGGGCTTATGAACCTCAACCAAAATAATCCATTATATTTGTTATAATTTCCAGTCTGGAAACAACTGCCGCTTTTAGAAATAGTCCGGCAGTACGGACTTTATTGTAAACCGCACAGACACGTATGAAACGCCTCCTTACCGCTATTTTGATATCAGTTTCCCAGGTGGCATATGCAGGGAACGACATTTTCTTCAACAGCATAAAAACTGAAGACGGACTTACCCACCACTCCGTAACCTCGATATATGAAGATGAACTTGGTTTCATATGGATAGGTACGAGGGAAGGGCTGAACCTGTATAACGGAAGCTCCATAATAAACTTCAAGACTGAAGAAGACAACAGGAACAGCCTTCTATATGACAGTGTCCAGAAAATCTGCGGGGACAGGAACGGGAAAATCTATATCCAGGGACCACATGGAGTATCTGCATACGATATGAAAACCGAGACCTTTTCCACGGCGGTACAAGGGAACATATCGGCAATGACGTATGGAGACAGATTGTATTATGCCCGGGGGCACAGTATCTTTTCGTCCGACGGAAACGGCACGGAAATCTTCCATGAATTCAAAGATCCGGGGACAAGGGTCTGTGTCCTGAAATTCGTAGGAAATACACTGTGGGCAGGCACGGAAAAAGACGGGGTAATCATAATCGCGGAGGAGGAAGAATCCCTGCCGGAAAATCCGGAGTGCTGTATTCTGAACATATACAGTGACACAGACAGAAGCGTATGGATTTGCACGGATGGCAAAGGGCTGATACATTATGAGAAAGGTGATGCAGGATGGGAAGTCACAGGGAAATACATCACATCCGACACAGTCAGGGAATGCTGCGTGGATAAAAAAGGGAATGTATGGATAGCGTCATTTTCCGGGCTGAAAAAGCTCTATCCTTCATCAGGGACAGTATCAGTCTACACACCCCGGAATCATCCGGGAAGCCTGAACCACACATCAATCACCTGCCTGACACAGGACAGGGCAGGAAACATATGGCTTGGTTCATACTTTGGCGGAGTAAACTATTTTAACCCTGACAGACAAATATACTCGGTTTACCGGCAAGGAGATACAGAGGAAGAAGGGCTGAGTTTCCACGTAATCGGGAAAATGACCGAAGATGACAGCGGCAGGATATGGATTGCCACCGAAGGCGGGGGCGTAAACTGTCTTGACAGAGAAAGCGGCAACATAAAATGGCTGAATACAAAAAACAGCAGACTGTCCGACGACAATATCAAAAGTCTTTTCTGGTCCGACGGGATATTGTGGATAGGTACACATTCCGGGCTGAACAGCTACGACACCCGCACACAGGATATCAGGACATACAATAAGGACAACTCCGCCCTTCCTTCCGATATTGTATCGGATATTATCCAATATGACGGGAAACTGCTGGTATCCACATTCCGCGGGCTGTGCCTGCTGGATCCGGAAACCGGCAAGACGACGGAAGTCCCGGAATTGGGCGGGACCGGAATAGGATACACCACCGACCTTCTGCTCTCAACAGACAAGAAATTATGGATAGTCACAGGAGAAAACGTCTTTTCCTATGATTCCGGGACAGGCAAGACCTGCAGATATTTCGATGACAAGACAAATGCCGGCTATGAAAAGCACTGCGTCACTCTCTGCGTATTCGAAGACAGCAGACATGATATCTACGCCGCCACCTGGGGAAACGGTCTTTTCCGTTTCGACAAGGAGAAAGGAACCTTTGAAAAATTTGTATCACAGAATGACGGGCTGCAGAGCAACTGCATTTATGGAATCATAGAAGTCGGTCCCGGCAAACTTCTTCTTTCCTGCAACTCGGGCTATTCACTGTTAGACACAGACACACGCAGCGTTACTTGCCATTCTACGGACACAGGGATGCCGTTGTCCAGTTTCAATGAATATTCTCTTTTCCTTACAAGTGACGGGGAGATATTTATGGGCAGTGTCGACGGGCTTCTCGCTTTCAGGGAATTCGATCACTTGCAGGAACAGGAAAACAGGGTAATTCCTTATCGCCTGATCGTGAACGACAGGGAAATAAAGCCAGGTGACGCGACTGGAATACTTTCAGAGGCAATGCCGTATACAGGAAGCATCAGACTGAAAGCTGACTATAATGTCTTTTCAATACAGTTCTCCACCCTGAACTACACCCATGGGAAAGAAAACATCTACTATCGGCTGAATCATTTCTCAGACGAATGGATAAGCACCAGCAATTCGAAAACCATCACTTATTCAAACCTTCCCGCCGGACACTATGAACTGGAAATCGCCGACAGAAGTCCCGGGAGTGAAGATGCAGGCTGCACTATCGGAATCAGGATAGTACCGCCGCTGTACAGGAGCGCCGCCGCCATTGTTTTATATTGTCTTGTTGCCGCTGCCGTCATTTATTGTTTTCTAAGATCATGGTCCGAGCGTGTCAGACTCAGCGAAGAGGTGAAATACGAAAAGCAAAGGCTGACAGACAACGAGGAGAAGACACGTTTCAAACTCGATTTCTACACCGACATATCTCATGAATTCAAGACTCCGCTCACATTGATAGTCGGAGAAACGGAAATGATGATGAAATACCCGGACAGGCTGACTCCTGAAAACTACAGAAGGGCTGCCAATATCCACAAAAACAGTATCCGGCTGAAAAATCTCATCGACGAGCAGATTGAGTTCAGAAAATTCGAAAAGGACAAGCTGAAACTTGACATATCGAGAAATGACTTGGTCAATTCCCTGCGAGACAACTATATGCTGTTCAAAACCACGGCAGACAAAAGGGGCATAACGTTCACATTCACGAAAACCGTATCCGAACTCTTCGTCTGGTATGACAGCAGGCAAATGCAGAAAGTAATAACAAACCTCCTGTCCAATGCATTCAAATTTACCCCTGACGGAGGCAAGATAGACATGTATCTGCAGGTCGATGACGACTGGGCAAAGTTCGGTGTGTCCGATAACGGGATAGGAATCAGAAAAGAAGATCAGGAAAATGTCTTCGGATATTATTTCCAGACATCGGACAGGCCTCTGCAGAAAAACGCCTCACGCGGTAGCGGGATAGGTCTTGCGCTATGCAAATCAATAATAGAGCTCCATCACGGTAAAATAACGTTGGAAAGCGCTCCATGCAAAGGCAGCAAATTCGAGATATGCCTCAGGCTCGGGAAAAGCCACTTCAGCGATACCGAACTCAATACAAAATATGGACAACCGCCAGAGGCACCGGATATTATCGCAAGTCCCGCATCAGAGAGTGAGATAGAGGGTGACCCGGCAGGAGAAATCAAGCGTAACGCAGAAAGTCCCCTTTCGAGTCTTGGCCTGGAACGCAACAGCCGGATTCTTATAATAGATGACAGTGCCGATACACTGGATATGATAAAAGCAGCATTCGGGCACTATTTCGATGTTTTGACGGCAAGTAACGGGGAAGAGGGTTATAGAATGGCTTGCGAACTCATTCCGGAGTTGATTATAAGCGATGTCATGATGCCCGGACTATCCGGGATCGAGCTCTGCCGCAAACTGAAAACCGATATCAACACCTGTCATATACCGGTAATCCTTCTGACAGCCGACACTTCGGCACAGCAAAATCTGAAAGGTTATCAGTACGGTGCCGATGACTATATAGAAAAACCGTTCAACCTGACTCTTCTGGAAACACGTTGCAGGAATCTGATCAACATAAGACATACCTTGCAGGAAAAATTCCGTGCGGCAGCAGATCCCGACAGGGTACAGGCTCTTACCACGAACGAGATTGACAGGAAAATCATGGATAAGGCTATGACTATAATCCAGGAGAACATAAACAATCCGGACTTTTCCATAAGTATCTTCGCCAGGGAAATGGGCATGGCCAGGACAAACCTGTTCAACAAGATAAAGGCCATTACCGGACAAACTCCGAACAGTCTGATAATGAATGCAAGGCTCACCAAAAGCAGTATCCTGCTGATAGAACATCCTGAAATGAATATCGGGGAAATAGCCGATATGACAGGATTCAATTCTATAGCATACTTCAGCAAATGTTTCAAGGACAAATACGGCGAAAGTCCCCAGGCATACAGAAAGAAAGCATAAACAGATCCTGATAACCGGACGACATTATTAAAATAATACGGCTTCCGTATTTTTTTGCAAATCCGCCATTTTTCCATGGCGGATTTTTGTTAAAACAATATGTATTTTTCAGCTGTTCATCTACTACAGATAGAACTAATTTAGCCAAGGAAACACTAAACAGACATTGGATTATGAAGCGGACAGCCATCATCTTCCTGACAATATCATCTGTCATCTCCCTGTATGCCAGAGACAAAGTCCCGGGATTTGAAGAATCGTGCAGAATCATTATGGACAGGGTCACGACTGATTATCTGTCCAAAATCAAGGATATCGGCATATTGGACGAAACGGTGAGTGAACATATGGTCTATATAAATCCTGACGGTTCGTTTTCAGATATCGACTATGCCAGCAGAGCCAGAACGAACTGGCCGGCCCAGGAACATCTATCAAGAATGGATCAGATGGTCCAGGCATATATAGCCAAAGGCGGACAGCATTACGGGGATGACACACTGTACGGAATGATAGTCAGTATGCTCGGATTCTGGTATGACATGAATCCCCTGAGCGACAACTGGTGGTACAACCAGATCGGAGCGCCCAGAGTACTCGGCCTGGCTCTCGTAGCGATGAGATCCGGCAAGGAAAAGATACCGGAAACTCTGGAAAAGAAAATTTTGGACAGGCTTGCAGAACACGGGGGAAATCCGGCCGATGCCAACCGCACGGGCGCAAACAAGGCTGATATCGCGCTGCACTGGATGTATCGAGGCTGTCTTCTTGAAGATGATCAGATTCTGGATACTGCCATCAGGGAAGCCTTTTATCCGGCATCCTATACTACAGGTGAAGGAATCCAGTTCGACGGCTCGTATTTCCAGCATCACGAACAACTGTATATAGGAGGTTATTCTACTGTACTTGTAAACAGGATTGCAGACATAGCCTGGTACACCATAGGTACCAGATATGCCCTTTCACAAGAACAGCTCGACATCCTCAATTCATACATAGTCGGCACATACCTCGGGATGACCCGAGGCAACACCATAGCATTCAATACCATCGGACGTTCAATAAGCCGCCGCGGAGCCCTCAGCCAAGGTTCTTCGATAGGCTGGCTGAAAAAGATGGCTGTCATCGACAGCAAAAGAGCCTGGCAGTATGAAGACGGTGTCAGCACCATCTACGGGAAAAGCAAGGTCCCTGTAATTCTGCCTCAGGTTTTTTCACACTATTACATAGGTGACTACTCCATGTATATGGACAATCGGTGGTCTTTCGGTGTCAGAATGGTTTCTTCACGGACATACAGGTCCGAAGAACTGAACGGAGAAAACAGGAAAGGCTACTTTATATCCGATGGTTCGACCTCCATAAACGTTACCGGACAGGAATACACAGACATATTCCCGACCTGGGACTGGAACAAGATTCCCGGGACGACAGCCCCGCAGAAGACACTCCCGAGTATGGACGGAATATGGACCCATCGTGGAGAATCCGTCTTCACCGGAGGGGTCTCAAACGGTAAGACAGGAGTATCCGTCTACACTATGGACAACCATGAAGACGGTGTGGACATTGCCGCCGACAAGGCATGGTTCTTTTTCGGGAACGAAGTCCTTTGCTTAGGCTGCGGCATTACCTCCGGTATGGATGAAGATATAGCCACGACATTGAACCAATGCCGTACGGGAGGGCATGCCACCTGGTCATCCGGCAGGACAGAAACGGATATGGAACTTGGAGATTCCATATCGGACAAGGAAGTCGAATGGATAATACATGACAATATCTGCTATTATTTCCCCGACACACAAAAGGTTTCCGCAAAAATAGAGACCAGGACCGGTTCATGGAAAGAAATAAACGACACGCAGAGCGGAGCAAGTGTCATAAACGACGTATTCACAGTATGGATAAACCATGGGACGAAACCGGAAAAGGCGAAATACAGCTATATCATAGTTCCTGGAACAGGAACCGGTGCCAAAGCCAGATCATACGATACCGGCAGGATCAGAATCATAGAAAACTCTGACGATATCCAGGCCGCATATCATACAAGGCTTAAAACCGGCATGATGATATTCCACAAAGCCGGCAGTACAGACATAGAAGGCAAGACCGTTTCGACGGACAAGCCGTGCATCGTCATGACAGACAGCAGGCACATATACTTGTCAGACCCGTCCCGCACTCTCGACAAAGTGACGGTAACCATAAATCCCGCCAACGGGAAATCACGGCAATATGTTTTCGATTTGTCACAGGATGGTGTCCGAAAGGGCATTACCCATAAGATGGAACTATGACATTACCTATAAGAATCAAAGGAGAAACACTATGAAATCAAAGGTTTTAACCCACATTTTATGTACATCTTTGGCAGCTGCCTGCTGTATGTTCGCCGTTTCATGTGAAAAAGCGGCTGAAAGTGACGGTACGACGGACAAGACTGACGATTCCGATGACGACAAGGAAGAAAAAATCGGGATGGTGTTCGTTGCGGACTCTCCCGAGCCTTTTTCCCAAAGCATACCAGGCAGCACCATAGCTGTCTTATGGTCGGAGAATGATGCCTTGAGCATCTTTGACAAAACCGGCAACAACAGATTCACCATTACATCGGGAGCGGGACAAAATGAAGGCAATTTTGCCGGAGAAGCCTATGAAGCCGCCGAATATCTTGCCCTGTATCCATATTCGGAAGATGCAGTATATTCCGACGGATATATTTTCTCGTCTTTACCGGCAGAGCAGACTGCCATAGCCGGTTCTTTTGACACGATGCTGAATCCTGCGGCAGGGTCTTCCACCGACAATGAGCTCAGTCTCAGGAATATGGCCGGACTTATAGCATTGTCCGTCGGAAACATACCAGACGGGAAAACAGTACAAAGCGTGACTTTCGAAGCAGAAAAGAATCTTACAGGGGACTATAAGATAGACATAGCCACATTCTCCGCTGCCGAGGGAATCTCCGGGTCTGCATCAGGTCTCACAGTCAGGGCGCCGGAAGATGAGCCGTTGGCTGAAGGAAACACATATTATGCTGTCGTGTTGCCCGGAACATACTATTCGCTCCGATATACCGTCATACTGGACGACGGCACGAGCTATTCACAGACTTATCGCGAGACTGTAACAGTGGGTGCAGGCAGTATAAGTCCTGTGGCCCTGTCTGCCGCTCAAAAGACAGAGGGTCTGTACGCCCGATATATAGGAGGTGAAGAGATAAGCATCGGGGACAGGACGTACAGTCAGGAGAAGAACGGCAGTGCAGTCCTGATTTCAGAAAACACTGTTCTGGACAAGGTACCGGCTTCAGGCATCTATTTCGTAGATCCGGATGCCACTCTGTCATGCAGCCCTGCAAATACATTCCTGAGCCTGGTTGTTATCGGAAATGATCCCGGACGGAAAAGCACGGTAGAACTCGGACACAACCTGCAGTACAACGGGAGTCCTGACGGATTCATCTGCCTGTACAACCTGAATCTGAAGACCAACGGATTCATGCCTCAGGCATACGGTGACGGGGCATACGGATACATCGGTTTCATAGACTGCGATATCGAAACTTCCACTGACAATACCGGCGCTGCCGCCCTGCTGCTTTCAAAGACAAATATCAATCGCGATCACGATGAATTCGTACTCGACGGCTGTAATATTCATATCCAGCCAGGGGCAAAACGTTTTCTTCTCTCGAATAGCGCGAACATCAGCAGCGACAGCGGTGAAGATTTCAGGAAAATAGTATTCAGAAACAATATTTTCTGGTCAGACGAAACTGCCAACACTTCTTTCAAATTCTTCAACGAATTCGCCGGAATAGAAGAATTCATATTCGAAAGGAACACCATCGTGAATCTTTTCAGTTTCAACCTCAGCGGACTGTTCAGCTACCGGTACATACACAAGATATCGATAGAAGACAATCTTTACTGGAATCCTGAAAACGTGCTTCAGTACCTCGGATTCTTTTACCCGCAAGACCCGGGTCCCGCTGGTTCGGTACATCCGTCCAACCCTACTGAAGGAAGCTGCAGGCACAATCTGCTGTATCAGGGAAACTGCGGTCAGAACACAGCCGTATTCGTAAACGGATGGACTGCCGTAAACATTGCCGGATGGACGGCTCACGAAGATTTCACCGGAACTGACGAGAATCCCCTTTCCGTAACCGATTTTACAAACGGCGTTTTCACTCCTTCAGACCAATATTCGGGATACGGGGCACAGAGGTAATTTTCCGGTTTGGAGAATATTGTTGTCCTGTCGGCGAAATATGACGGCATAACCCCGGTTTCAGCATATTTTGACCATACGCCATATGAAATTTTCCATATTAAATCGTACTTTTGCAGACAAGCGGAAATGAAAATATGGAAATCAGAATATCGAGAGACCTGAATGTCATCATAAATTTCGCCAGGGACGAAGCCATGAGAACAGGCAGTTACGGCATTTCGCCGGACCACCTGTTCCTGGGCATCATACGGCACAAGGACAACGAGGCTGCCGGAGCGCTGGCCGGACTCGGAGTCGACCTCGAAGCATTGAAACAGAGCATCGACGAAAATGTCAGGACTGACAGGCACATCCCGTTCGCGGAATCCGAAAAGGTATCCTTCTCCCGCGGAGCCTACAACATACTGAGTATGTCTATCTTAGAGGCCACCAAAGCCTTGTCGGATACCGTGCGGCCCGAACACATGCTCCTCGCCCTTTTCAGGAACAATGTCAGCGGATTCGGACAGACCTGGCTGCTGGACAGGGGTATAGACTACGTGTGCGTCCGGAACTATATGGAAGCTGCAGGAGTACTCAGCGGACAGGAAAGGAAATGGGAAGCGGAAGAAACCGGAACCGGACAGGAAACGGGGCAGGACAGGCGGGACACCGGAACGCAGGAGAGGAAAGAACCGGCCGGAGAACAGAGCGCACTCGAAAGATTCGGCTATGATCTGACCAGAGCCGCCGCAGACGGCAAACTCGACCCTGTGACGGGGCGCCGGGAAGAAATCGGAAGAGTGATACAGATACTCGGCAGAAGGAAGAAAAACAATCCCATGCTCGTGGGAGAGCCCGGCGTCGGCAAATCCGCCATCATAGAAGGCATAGCGATGAAAATCGCTTCAGGAGACATTCCCGAGGCTCTGCAGGGCAAAAGAATCATAAGCATAGACATAGCCTCGATAGTGGCAGGCACCAAATACAGGGGTGACTTCGAGAAGAGGCTCAAGGCCCTGACGGACGAAGTGAAGTCCGACCCGGACATCATCCTGTTCATCGACGAATTCCACACCATAGTGGGAGCTGGCGGGGCGGGAGGCAGCCTGGATGCGGCCAATATCCTCAAGCCGTCGCTCGCCCGCGGTGAAATCCGCTGCATCGGGGCTACGACCTCGGATGAATTCCGCAAGATAGTGGAAAAGGACGGGGCTCTCGACCGCAGGTTCCAGAAAATAATGGTGTACCCGACGGACATCCCGCAGACAATAGGGATTCTGAAGAACCTGCAGATGAAATACGAGTTCTTCCATTTCGTCAACTATACTGACGCAGCAGTGGAAGCCTGCGCTACGCTTTCGGACCGCTATATCACGGACAGATGCCTGCCGGACAAGGCCATAGACGTGATGGATGAAGCCGGGTCCATGGTCAGGCTGCGGAATCAGGGGCGGAAATCCGGAAAACTGCCGGCAGTCACGGAAAACGATGTGGCCGCCGTCGTTTCCACCATAACCGGCATCCCCGTACATAAGGTGGCGGAATCGGAACGGGCACGGCTGCTCGGAATGGAAAACGCACTGAAAAGGAAAATCATCGGGCAGGACGAAGCCGTAGAAAAAGTGGTGAAAGCCATCCGGAGGAACAGGGCCGGAATCAGGAATCCGCACAGGCCCGTCGGTTCCTTCCTGTTCTGCGGACCTACCGGAGTCGGCAAGACACAGCTGGCCAAATCCCTGGCCGAATACCTCTTCGACTCCGAAGAAAACCTGGTCAGAATCGATATGAGCGAATATATGGAGAAGTTCTCAGCTTCCAAACTCATCGGTGCGCCTCCGGGATATGTCGGGTTCGAAGACGGAGGACAGCTGAGCGAGAAAGTCAGGAGGAAACCGTACAGCGTCGTACTCCTCGATGAAATCGAGAAAGCCCATCCGGATATTTTCAACCTCCTGCTTCAGATACTGGACGAAGGCAGGCTGACCGACAGCAACGGCAGGACCGTCGATTTCCGGAACACGATTCTCATCATGACTTCCAATGTCGGAAGCCGGGAAATGGAAGAGTTCGGGACAGGGCTCGGATTCGCCACATCCTCGCAATCCGTGCAGGAAAAGAAAGTTTCCGTTTTGGAAAAAGCCGTCAGAAGGCTCTTTCCGCCGGAATTCCTGAACAGAATCGACGAACGCATATACTTCCGTCCGCTTTCGCAGGAAAGCATAGGGAAAATCCTGGAAACGGAGATCAAGGAACTGCGAGAGAGAATTTCAGAAGCCGGCTACAGCCTCGTGATTCCTGCCGCCACGAAAAGGCTGCTGACGGAAGAAGGCTTCGATCCCGCATACGGAGCCCGACCGCTCAGACGGGCCGTCCAGAAATACGTGGAAGACCCTGTCGCGGAATTCATCCTCTCGGCGCAGACTCGGAAGAAAGCCGGAGACGGAGGAAAACCGGAACGCCTGTACCTCCTTCCCGACAGGGACGGCAAGGGGACGCATCTGTCTACGAAAGGCTGACAGAGGTAATTTCCAGATCGAATTCCCTTACCAGATCCATGATATTGCTGAATGACTGGTCAGAGGAAATGAATGTACCGATGGTTTCGAGAGACAATTCAGTGTTTTTCATAACTATGTATTTTAAGTGTTTTTTTCTGTTTCTGATGCAAAATTAGCATCCCAATGTACCAAAGTATGGCACAATCAAAAATAAAACTGACAATTTTCGATTTGGACGGAACTCTTCTGAACACCATAGAGGATTTGGGCAGGGCCTGCAACTATGCGTTGGCGGCCTGCGGCTGTCCTGTCAGGGAAATGAAGGAATACAATATGCTCGTCGGACGCGGAATCTACAATCTGTTCCGCGGCGCCCTGCCGGAAAACAAGAGGACAGAAGAAAT
>CALVBH010000006.1 GCA_944325765.1 uncultured Bacteroidales bacterium | reverse complement strand
CATGCTGCACCATCCGGCAGGCGAACCTGTCCAGTTCTTCGGTAACTTTCCTGAAATTCCCGTCATAATATTCCACCTTGATTTTAGACGGACGGCGCACATCGGCGTATATGCCAGGCACACTGAGGCATCCCTCCGAATAATCGCAGGTCTCACCGCTTTCCTCGATGACTACCGGATTTATCATGGTCCGCCTGAAATCCTTCAGATATTCGTAGACATCCGCTACCACGGTACCGTCGACTATCAGGACCCTCAACGGCACTCCCACCTGAGGAGCAGCCAGTCCGCAGCCGTCCGCGGATTTCAAGGTTTCCTCCATATCCGCCACGAGGGCGGCCAATTCCTCCTTCTTCTCCAAATCGGCTTCCTGTGCGCGTTCGCGCAATATTTCCGAGCCGTACAGATATATAGGTAATTTCATATTCCGTTATACTTTATTCCAATGCCTGTTTCCGCTATCGCCGGGTACGCCGGCCACCCCTGGACAATACCGCCGTATCGGGGACATTGTCCGGCATGGTCAGGACTCCTCCGGACTTTCTGTCCAAGTAACTCTGAAGAATGATGGCCGCGCTGATTTTGTCCACGGAAGACTTGTCCTTACGGTCTTTCAGTTTCATACCGGAGTCTATCATGGCCCTGTGGGCAAGTACGGACGTGAACCTTTCGTCTTCGGTCTCTATCGGGATTCCGGGAAAACTGTCGGACAGCCTGCGGATAAACACATCCACGTCGCGTGCAGCCTCTGAAGGTCTGTTGTCCATATTCATGGGATAACCCACGACAAAACCGGTCACATTCTCTTTTTCGGCATAACTTTTAAGATAATCTATTATCTTTGCAGAATGTACTGTATCCAATGCGGACGCAAAGATACCGAGAGGGTCGCTGACAGCCACACCGACCCTTTTCCTGCCGTAGTCTATGCCTATTATCCTGTCCATAACGGATGCAAAGGTAACTAATTTTTATGCAAAACAAAGCAAAAAAAATCAAGCATTTCCGGCTGACTCTCGTAGATGACGAGACCCATAGGCCTGTTTTGGTAACCCGTTTTACCAGAACGAGTTTCATCGTCTCCGCAGTATTGGCTGCCGTCATAATATGTCTTTTGATTTTCTCTGTCGTGGCCTTCACCCCCGTAAGGACCTGCATTCCGGGATATCCGGACTCCAGAGCCAAACGTGCCGCGATACGGAATGCCATAAAGATAGATTCCCTGGAAATGATTGTCTCACGGTGGGAATTCTATTCCGAAAACCTGAAGCGGGTACTGGACGGCGGCGAGCCGCTCCGAATGGACAGCCTCATCCTGATGGCGTCCCAGGAAAACAGGACGGAGATCTCCGCCGAAGAAATACGCAAACGGGATTCGATTCTGAGAATGAACGTCACCAGGGAAGAGCAGTTCAGCCTGAATCAGAACGAAGGAAGGTCACTGCACATCGAGGGAATGCATTTTTTCTGCCCGCTTAAAGGAGTCATATCCCAGGGATACGACAAGACCATCCATCCTTTCATCGACATCACGGCACCGGCCAATTCGATGGTCCATGCCGTACTGGACGGAACCGTCATATTTTCCGGATGGAGCGACGATTCTGGCTACACGATACAGATCCAGCACGTCAGCGACATAGTTTCCATCTACAAGCACAACCAGCAGCTGCTCAAGAAAGTCGGGGAAAAGGTAACGGCAGGAGAACCGGTAGCCGTAGTGGGAAATACCGGGAAGCTGACTACCGGTGACCATCTGCACTTCGAACTGTGGTACAAGGGCGAAGCCGTGGACCCTACGAAATACATAAACTTTTAGCCCTGCCGCCAGATGGAGAAGCACAGCCAGACGAATAAAAAGAGAATAGCGATTCTCGGCTCGACAGGCTCTATAGGGAGGCAGGCCGTCGATGTCATCCGCAGGCACAGGGATCTGTTCGAAGTCGAACTTCTCACAGCCAACAACAACAGCGGCCTGCTCATCAGACAGGCCCTCGAAACCGATGCCAACAACGTGGTCATCTGCAACGGGGACAAATACCGGGAAGTAGCGGACGCCCTGCAGCCGCACTATATAAAAGTGTTCGCGGGGATGGATTCCGTGTGCGACCTCGTAACTTCCGACAATATTGACATAGTGCTGACGGCACTTGTAGGTTTCAGCGGGCTCAGGCCGACTGTCGCGGCCATCAAGGCCGGTAAAGTCATTGCCCTGGCCAACAAGGAAACCTTGGTAGCGGCAGGAGCCATAGTCACGGCACTGTCCCGTGCATACAATGCGCCCATTCTGCCCGTCGACTCGGAACATTCTGCCATTTTCCAGTGTCTTCAGGGCACATCCGGCGCCAGACTGGCCAAAATCCACCTTACGGCCTCCGGAGGGCCCTTCAGGACGTGGGACAAAGAGAGCATAGCAGTTGCGACCAGGGACGATGCGCTGAAACATCCGAAATGGGATATGGGAAGCAAGGTCACCATCGATTCGGCAACCATGATGAACAAGGGGCTGGAAGTCATCGAAGCCAAATGGCTTTTCGGTGTCAGACCGGACCAGATAGAAGTGGTGGTGCATCCGGAGTCCATTATCCACTCGATGGTGGAATTCGATGACGGGGCTGTGCTGGCACAGCTTGCGCATCCGGATATGCGGGAACCGATTCAGTATGCGCTGTCATATCCGGACAGGCTGACATTGGACAACAGGAAACTGAATTTTGCGGAATTGGGACAGCTGACATTCTATGCCCCTGACATTGAAAAGTTTCCGGCGTTGGGACTGGCATACGAAGCCATTGCCCTCGGAGGGAATATGCCTTGCATCATGAATGCCGCGAACGAAGTGGCCGTCAAGGCTTTCCTCGACGGAGAAATCGGATTTTACGATATCAGCGGAATTATCGGAGAAACGATGTCCGGCGTGGATTTTGTCAGCGAACCCGACCTCGATACGATTTTCATGACGGACAGGGAGGCGGCAGCGAAGGCCGTATCGATTTTAAAAACACATTGTCACAGATGATAGTACTGATGAAAATACTGCAGGTCGTACTTGCACTTTCCATACTGATACTCATACACGAGTTCGGACATTTCATTTTCGCCAAGATGTTCCGTATCCGCGTCGAAAAATTTTACCTGTTCTTCGACGCCGGTTTCGCCCTGTTCAGGTTCAAGCCGAAAAATTCCGATACCGAATACGGCATAGGCTGGCTTCCGCTCGGCGGGTACTGCAAGATATCCGGCATGATAGACGAGTCCATGGACACGGAACAGCTGAAAAGCGAGCCGCAGCCGTGGGAATTCCGCAGCAAGCCGGCCTGGCAGAGGCTCCTGGTGATGTTCGGCGGAGTGCTTTTCAACTTCATCTTCGCCATCATAATATATACCGGCATCCTGGCGCACAATGGCGAGACCTACATAAGCAACGAGGGCACCAGCATATATGTCAACGAGTTGGCCTACGAAATGGGCTTCCGCACCGGAGACCGCATTCTGAAATTCGATGACTACACCCCGGAGCGTTTCGAGATGCTTCAGGCTGATCTGGCGCGACAGACCGCGAAAAAGGCTACGGTGCTCAGGGACGGCGACACCCTCGATATCTACATCGACCAGAATATGATAGGAGAAGTCCTGAATTCGCCGATGATGTTCGGCCTGGCCATCCCGTTCGTGGTGGATACCGTCCCTCCGTCATCCCCGAATTCCGGCGCAGGGCTTATGAAAGGCGACAGAATCACCGCCATAGACGGACATGCCGTAGACTATCTGCAGGATTCGCGTCCCATGCTCGGCGGATATGCCGGACAGACCGTAGATATTACGGTGCTGCGGGACCTGGACACACTGCAGGTTCCGGTCCAGGTGGACACCAACGGTCTTCTGGGCATATCGGTCTCCATCCCCGGTCTGAAGACTGAAGAATATTCCGTCTTCACAGCCATCCCTGCGGGCATCAGGATGACATTCAGCAGCATAGGCGGCTACATACAGGACCTGAAATTAGTCTTCACCCCGAGCACGGAAGCATACAAGTCCGTAGGCAGTTTCATCGCCATGGGCCAGATTTTCCCGGGAAGCTGGAACTGGCTGCAGTTCCTGAACATTCTCGCCCTTCTGTCCGTAATGCTCGGAGTCATGAACCTCATACCTATACCGGGACTGGACGGAGGACACATACTCTTCACCCTTTATGAAATGGTGACCGGAAAAAAGCCGAGCGACAAATTTCTTATGGCGGCCCAGGTCATAGGTATGGCCATTCTTTTCTGTATCATGATCCTCGCCTTCGGCAACGACATCGGAAGACTTCTCCGATAAACCCTTCGTCAAATCAGAAATAAAATCTTAATAATTCCAACCATGAAAAATTTTCGGATATTGTCAGCCCTCGCCTTCGCGGCAATCCTTTTTTCCGCCTGCGGCAATAACGGCACCAGACTGCTGCCCAACGTCAGCGGAAAGGCGGGAGAAGTCGTGATAGTCATAAACCAGAGCGAATGGGAAGGAGCCGTAGGAGATGAATTAAGGGAACTTTTAGCCAGCGACTGCCCGTTTCTGCCTCAGAAAGAACCGCTGTACACGCTGGTGAATATTACGCCCGCAAACTTCACGAATATCTTCCAGATTCACAGGAACCTGCTTCTTGTCGATATCGATGCGGCCGAAGACACTACTAAGGTCACATACAGAAACGACATCTGGGCACGGCCGCAGTGCGTCATTACCGTTACCGCGCCGGACAGCGAATCGGCTCTGGAACTGCTTGAAAGCGATGGAAGGAATATCCAGACGATGCTGGAACAGGCGGAAAGGGACAGAATCATCACCAACTCGAAAAAATACGAGGAAGTTTCGCTCAGGCCTGTCGTATGCAAGTTCATCGGAGGTTCTCCATACTTCCCGGCCGGATACAAGATAAAGAAACAGACCGACGACTTCATCTGGATAGCATACGACACCCAGATTCTCCAGGACATCTTCGTATACAGGTTCCCGGCCACCGGAGACGGGGATTTCAGTCCGGAAAATCTCGTGGAGAAAAGGAACGAGTTCCTCAAGAAGAATGTGCCCGGGATGTTCGAAAACACTTATATGACTACGAGCAACATCACTATGCCGTCAGTAGAGTATCTCAAATACAAAGGTCGTGATTTCGCCGAAATGCGCGGCTTCTGGGAGGTCTACAACGATTATATGGGAGGACCTTTCGTCTCTCATGCATTCTACAGCCAGGACGGGAAAGACATAATCGTGCTGGAAGGTTTCGTCTACGCACCGAAATACGACAAGCGCAACTACCTCCGGGAAGTGGAATCGATTCTCTACTCTTTCGAATGGAACAATTCCGGCAGAAAAGATTAAAAATATTTTGACGGTAAAAAATATTTACATACCTTTGCACTCCCGAAATTTGAAAAGGGAACGTTCTTTGGGATACATCCGGCGAGAGCGAGGCGGACAAACGACGAGGAAAGGAGTTTACTCCGGTAAATGACTGACCGAGGATGCGCAGTCCAACGATGCAATCGGCGGAAAGAACGGATAGTTCGAAGTTTATTTTCGGCGAGAGCGAGGCGGACAAACGACGAGGAAAGGAGTTTACTCCGGTAAATGACTGACCGAGGATGCGCAGTCCAACGATGCAATCGGCGGAAAGAAACGAGAAGAAAAAAGGTGGGTTCGTATAACGGTTAGTACTCAAGATTTTCATTCTTGCAATAGGGGTTCGATTCCCCTACCCACTACGAAAATATAAAAAATAAAAACAATGGCAAATCACGCATCAGCAGACAAGCGTAATCGTCAGAGCGAGAGACGCAGATTGCACAACAGGTATTACGCAAAGACTACGAGGAACGCCATCCGCGCCCTCAGAAATACTACAGACAAGGCTGCAGCAGAAGCCAATGCGCCGAAAGTCTATTCTATGATAGACAAACTTGCCAAAATCGGTGTCATTCACAAGAACAAGGCTGCAAACCTGAAAAGCGGAATAGCAGTATATATAAACAAACTTTCATAGTTTATTTATACCTTTAAAGGTTTTCAATAGCTGAAAAAGAAGCTGTCGCGATTGGCAGCTTCTTTTTCTTAAAAATTTTGAAGAAAGAAACAAGAAAACGGGATGTAGCGCAGTTGGTAGCGCACTACGTTCGGGACGTAGGGGTCGGGCGTTCGAGTCGCCTCATCCCGACCAAAAATGCCTGGAAAATTTCCAGGCATTTTTTATTTGCGGGCAATAAGAAAGTTCAATTTCCGGACCACACTTGCGACGAGGTCAGAAAGTGAAACGCACCATAGCCTGAAGCCGGTGGTTGGTTACCCAGTGTAGATTGTCCGAAGCCAGACCGTCGGAAGCCCGGAGATATTTTTTGTCATCGCCGTCGAACAACTTGTAGTCGCCGTATTGCGCACTCGTGACGTTGTATTCCAGAGCCACGGTAAACTTTCCGATATTATACGCAACGGCAGGAATAAGACGCCACATCGCGTTGAGATTCGAATAACCGTTTCCGCTGAAATAAACATTCGATGCGGAAACATAGCCAGTCTGTCCTTCCGTACGGTCAGTAACAAGAGACTCGGCCGTCCCGAGATTTCTTATGTAACCTCCCATCAGCATTACCTGCCACTTCTTTCCGTATGACAATGATGCCCAGGTCGAGGAAGTCCTCAAAGGAGTATATTCGTAATGTCCGTCCTCGAAATCGCGTGCGGAAATTCCATAGCCGCTCATCAGGTTCATATGCTCTCCTGCCTGGCTGAACACGGTCTTGGCCTTCACCTCGAAACCGTCCTTTCTGTACTGCAGGAAAATATATGGGGAACAGGTAGTTATCCTGTCCGAAACGCGTACAGTAACGGAAGGCTCCGTTACATCCGGAGATGTCACTGTACCTGTCCGGCGCGGCTTGATGCTCAGGATGCTGAGGCCTGCCTTTGCCAAAAACCCTCCCGTCTTATAGGCTACTCCCAAATAGCATTCCGGTATACAGCTGTACTTCAGATACTCTGCGGAAGCGCCGTTCGGTCCGGCAGAAAGATACTGCATCTGCCATATGGCACCGGCGGAAAGGACGAAATGCTTTCCGAGTGATGCATCCATAAGGACCAGCGGAGTCCTGCTGAACGGATTGAACGGAGCTCCTGTTTCCAGAGACAATACATGCGGCTGGTCCGCAGCCATAGGATGCCAGGCCTGCCCTATCTTCAACGCCACCGATGCCCTGCTTTCCTTTCCGAGCTTCAGGTCATCCCAGCCGATGGTCATATAAACCTGACGGAGCCGCAACTGCGCGGTACCGTTGATTTTGGTAGAAGCGGAGGAACTGGTCAGCCCGGCATAGAAGTCCGTCTCGACCTTGGCTCCGAAACTCGTTCTCCCGACCTTGTAGCCGTTCACATCCACTCCGAGCCGCGAAGTCAGGGAGAGAAACCTGAAAGACGGCTGTGCATTCAGATCTTCGGAACCGTTTTCGTTCATATCCCTGTCTTTCGGCAGATAATAAAACAGATCACCCGTTCCGGCCACGCTCTCACGAGTATCGAATGCGAAAAAATTCCTTACAAACCCGTAAAACCGGAAATGATTCTCAGGTCCTTCCTTGACACCTTCTTCCCCTTTCGTTCCCGCAACCGCAGGAAAAACCGACAAAACTGCACTGAGCAGCAAAACTGTTCTTTTCATTTATATCCCTATAAAAATCAACATTGCATATCCGAGTACGAAACCGGTCACGCCGACCAGCAGTCCCACTTTCGCCATATCCTTGGTAGTCACCAGCCCGGTAGAATGCGCAAGGGCATTCGGAGGGGTGCTGATAGGGAAAAGCATTGCCAGCGATGTGGACAGCGCCACGCCCACAAGCAGTGTCTTCAGCCCTCCGACGGACAACAGCGCATCTCCCATACCCGTACCTACGGCACACATAATAGGTACCAGAAGATTCGCCGAAGCGGTATTCGAAATGAAGTTCGAAATGAAATAGCCGATAAATCCCGACACTATGACCACAGCCACGGCAGACCATTCACCGAACGGTATCGAATTCACTATACGCTCTGCCAGACCGGTGTCATTCAGGGCCAGACCGAGAGCGAAGCCGCCCGCTACCATCCACAGCACGCTCCAGTTTATCTCCTTCAGGTCTTCTTTCGTAATGACGCCAGTCACGCAGAATACACCGACAGGAATCATGGCCACGACATTCGAATTTATGCCCGTCACCCTGTCGAGCATCCACAGCAGGATAGTAACCGCAAACGTGACATATACCACATAGGTCCTCCACGTCTTTTCATGCGTATTCACTATCTCAAGCTCTATCGTTTTCTGCTTGAACGGGAAAAGCCACAGCAGGAATCCCCAGGAAATCAGCAGCATGACTATCACGTAAGGCACCATGACCAGCATCCATTCACCGAAACCGACGCCTAAATGAAGGTTGTCGTTCAGATATCCCAAGGCAATGGCGTTGGGAGGCGTTCCGATGGGAGTTCCGATGCCGCCGAGATTGGCGGCAATGGGGATGGACAGAGCCAGGCCTATCCTCCCCTTTCCGTCAGCCGGCAATGTTCTCAGGACAGGAGCCAGAAACGTAAGCATCATGGCAGCCGTAGCCGTATTGCTCATGAACATCGAAAAAAGTCCTATGACCATAAGGAATCCCAAAAGGACAAACTCCGATTTTCTGCCGAAAGGCTTGAGCAAGGCCCTCGCCAGCTGTACATCCAGCCCCACCTTCGTGGTGGCAATGGCCAGAATGAAGCCTCCGAGGAACAGCATTATGACAGGATCGGCAAACGTGCTCAATATCCCCTTGTAACTGACCAGATGCCCCAGTCCGGCATCGGAAGCCGGATTCTTCATAAACCAGACGCTGCTGTCGGAAATGGTCAGCAGCATGATGACGATGGAAAGCACCGATGTGGTCCAGGTCGGGATGACCTCGAACATCCACATCAATGCAGTAAATACGAAAATGGCTATCGTTCTCTGTTCAACGACCGTAAGTCCGTCCATCCCGAAAAACCCGGCAGGGACGAACCACAGAAAAAGCGTCACGACGATAATCAGCGGAAGCAGTACCCACAGCCTCACGTTGAATTTCCCGGATGATGCAGTCATAGCGTAAGAACCGTCAGATGACGCCCTGCTCAAGCATGGCAGTGGCGACCTTCATAAAGCCGGCGACATTGGCACCCTTAAGATAATTCACGTAGCCGTCTGGCTGAGTTCCATACTGCACGCAGGCGTGGTGGATATTCGACATTATCTCGTGGAGTTTCCTGTCCACTTCCTCGGCGCTCCAGCTTATATGCATGGCATTCTGTGTCATTTCCAGTCCGGAAGTAGCCACACCTCCCGCATTCACAGCCTTTCCTGGAGCGAAAAGAATCCTTGCCTTCTGGAACTCCGCTATGGCCTCAGGGGTACATCCCATATTGGAAACTTCCGCGCAACACCAAGTACCGTTAGCAAGAAGTTCCTTTGCATCGTCTCCGTCAAGCTCGTTCTGATAGGCGCACGGCATGGCGATGTCGCATTTTATGCTCCAGGCCTTTTTCCCCGGATAGAATGTCGCACTCGGGAACTTGTCGGCAAACGGGGCAACGACATCATTGTTGGAGCGGCGGAGCTCCAGCATATATGCGATTTTCTCGTCATTCATACCTTCAGGATCGTATATTGCCCCGTCAGGGCCTGAAATGGCGATGACGCGGGCGCCCAACTGAGTGGCTTTCGTGGCCGCTCCCCAGGCGACGTTTCCGAATCCTGAAATGGCGATTTTCATTCCCCTGATGTCCCTATCCACACGGTGCAGCATATGCTGGACGAAATAGACGGCACCGAAACCCGTAGCCTCCGGACGGATAAGGGACCCTCCCCAGGTCATACCCTTGCCCGTCAGAACACCCGTATGCTCGCGGGCCAGTTTCTTGTACATACCGAAAAGATAGCCTATCTCCCTGCCCCCGACTCCGACATCGCCCGCAGGAACATCCGTATCAGGACCGATATTGCGCCAAAGTTCGAGCATGAACGCCTGGCAGAAACGCATGATTTCCGCATCCGACTTGCCTTTCGGATTGAAATCGGAGCCGCCCTTGCCGCCTCCCATAGGGAGAGTCGTAAGCGCATTCTTGAAAATCTGCTCGAATCCGAGGAATTTCAGGATGGATAGATTGACCGAAGGATGGAAACGCAGACCTCCCTTGTACGGGCCGATGGCGGAGTTGAACTGAACCCTGTATCCGGTATTGGTCTGGATTTCCCCGTTATCGTCGACCCACGTCACCTTGAACGTAAAGATACGGTCCGGCTCCACGAGTCTCTCTATGATTCTGGAGTCTTCGAATTCCGGATGCCGGTTATAGACATCCTCTATCGTTTCCAATACTTCCTGCACGGCCTGCAGGTACTCTTTTTCATCGGCATGCTTTACCTTCAGCCTGGCCATTATTTCAGCAGTCTTCATAATGTGGTATAATTAAATAAACAAAGTGTGCCGGAGGACATACGCCCGTGCCGGCACACCTTACAAAACATCACTTCACTTCCCAGACAGAACCGCTTCTGAGCAGATCATCCACGCATTTTATACGGGACTTTTCCGTTACTTCCTCCACCTGTCTGCTGACTGCCTCGTCATAAGTTATGTCTTCGACATCCCTGATGACACCGAGAGCCACAGGGAAATCCGGATATTTCATATCGGCGAGCATGGTATGCAGACCGATGTTGTCGCTGTGGGCATCGTGGGTCAGTATGTCATCTTCAGTCACGCCGTTCTCCCCTATGGTCACGACCTTGAGCCTGAGCCCGTCGAGTACGAGACCCTTGTCGCGGTTCCTGCCGAAAATCATCTTCTCCCCATGCCTCAGGACAATGGTTCTGTCAGCCCTGAAGGCCCTGTCAGAGATCTCCTTGTGCGCACCGTCGTTGAAAATCACGCAGTTCACCAGCATCTCCATCACGGAAGTTCCCTTATGCCGGGCAGCGGCCAGCATTATCTCCTCATTCAGTTTGAGTTCGCTGTCAAGGCTTCTTGCGAAGAACGTCCCTTTCGAACCGAGTACGAGACTCCCGGGATTGAAAGGATGTTCCACGGTGCCGTAAGGGGAAGTCTTAGTGACGGCCCCGAATTTCGATGTCGGAGAATACTGTCCCTTGGTAAGACCGTAGATACGGTTGTTGAAAAGGATTATATTCAGGTCGATGTTCCTCCTGATGGCATGAATGAAATGGTTTCCGCCGATAGCGAGGGCGTCACCGTCTCCGCAGGCCTGCCATACCACAAGATCGGGATTGGCCACCTTTATACCGGTAGCTATGGCCGTAGCTCTTCCGTGTATGCTGTGGAAGCCGTAAGTATTCATATAATACGGGAGCCTCGAAGAACAGCCGATACCTGAAACCACGACGAAATCCTCTTTTTCGCAGTTTCTCTCCTCACTGATCTGAGGCATTACCCTCTGCATGGCAGCCAGTACTGCATGGTCGCCGCACCCCGGGCACCATCTTACTTCCTGGTCGCTCTTGAAATCCTGAAAAGTATATTTAGACATGATTGTTTCCGATTATAAGTTTTCTATAGCGTCGACGATTTCCTGCACGAGGAACGGCTGGCCCTGCACCTTGTTGCACTGATAATAGCGGAAAGCAGGAAATTTGGCTCTGAGCCAGTCCGCGAACTGCCCGCTGTTCAGTTCGCAGACCAATATCTTATCGAAGCCGGACAGCACTTTCTCCGTATTTGCAGGAAGCGGATTGATATAATCGAAATGTACCTGGCTGACCTCTTTCCCGGACTTCCGGACTTCATGCACTGCCGAAAGGATATGGCCGTATGTACCGCCCCAGCCCACAACGAGAATCCCGCCCTTCTCCGGGCCGTCTACCTTCAGGTCAGGAATCATATCCACTACCCGGGCCACTTTTTCGGCCCTGTTCTTCACCATCAGTTCGTGGTTCGCAGGATCAGAGGAAAGGACTCCCTGAGGCGACTTCTCCAATCCGCCGACCCTGTGTTCCAGACCTTTCTGTCCCGGGAAAGCCCACTTACGGGCAAAAGTCCTTTCGTCCCTGAAGAACGGTTTGAACGGAGCATCCCCCGCGCTTGCATAAGGAGGCCTGATTTCAGGATAATCCTTCATGGACGGGACAAGCCACGGCTCCGATCCGTTTCCGAGGAAACCTTCGGAAAGAAGAGCCACAGGCATCATGCGCTCGAGCGCTATCTTCGATGCGGTGAAGGCCGCATCGAAGCAATGAGCCGGCGAATGCGCCGCCACGACTACCATCGGGCACTCCCCGTTACGCCCGTACAACACCTGTGCAAGGTCCGTCTGTTCAGTCTTGGTAGGAATACCTGTGGAAGGGCCGGCCCTCTGCACGTCCACCACCACCAGAGGAAGTTCCGTCATAACGGCCAGTCCGAGAGCCTCGGATTTCAGGGAAAGTCCAGGACCCGAGGTGGTAGTCACGGCCAGATCTCCGGCGAATGCCGCACCTATGGCAGTACATACTCCGGCAATCTCGTCTTCAGCCTGGACAGTCTTCACTCCCAGATACTTGTGTATGGCCAGTTCTTCCAGAATCCCGGTAGCCGGAGTAATGGGATAGGAACCGCAGAAAAGCGGACGTCCGGATTTCTCCGAAGCGGCGATGAAGCCCCATGCGATGGCCTGGTTTCCGGTAATGTTGCGGTAAAGCCCCTTCTTCATCTTTGCCGGAACGACAGTGTAGGTATTGGCTATGGCCTGGATATTCGAGGCATAGTTATAGCCGTCGGTCAACACTTTCCTGTTCGGGGCTATGAGTTCCGGATGTTTCTTTCCGAATTTCTTTTCGAGATAGTCGTATATGTGCTCTATCGGGCGGTTGTAAATATAGGAAGCCATCCCGAGAGTGAACATATTCTTGCATTTATGGATGGTTTTCTGGTCCAGCCCGCTGTCTTTAAGGCTTTCGGCCGTAAGTGTCGTGATAGGGGACACGATAATGGTCCTGTCTTCGATTTTCAGTTCCGTCACCGGATCTGAAGTCCGGAAGCCTGCCTTTTTCATACCATCCTCATCGAAGGTATCCTCATCTATGAGGACGAGAGCCGTGCGTTTCAGCCATTTCGCGTTGGATTTCAGCGCAGCCGGATTCATAGCGACAAGCATATCGCAGAAATCGCCCGGGGTGGTCACATGTCCGGAACCGAAATGCACCTGAAAACCGGATACTCCGGATACGGTGCCGTGGGGAGCCCTGATTTCAGCCGGAAAGTCGGGAAAAGTAGAAAGTTCGTTTCCGTAAACGGCGGACATGTTGGCGAAAAGGGAGCCTGTCAGCTGCATGCCGTCGCCAGAGTCTCCCGCAAAGCGGATGACAACGTCCTCTACATCAATTACTTTGTGTTGCATCTCAAAAAATTTTTGTAACAGTTCGTTTTTTGTGGATACAAACTTACATATAATTTTCCGATTTCTTCCCGGCCTTGACAAAAATAGATTGCTCAGAATGTCATTGTCCGGAATGATTCGGAGGCGTGGATGAGAAAAGGGTATGAATAAGATTGAGGGCGGAGCCGAGAAATGACTATGAAGAAAGAAAGGCTGCGGGGTCGCAGCCTTTCGGTGTGTACGTGAGGGTGAATACCGGGAGAAGGAAAGTTATTGCTGTGCAGCGACATCGATGTAGCCGCTCCACTCGACGCCGTTTATCATCGGAGCGCCCTTATAGAATAATGTCAGTGTATTCTCATATTTTCCGGTCGTTTCCAATGTAACAGTTATCTCACCCGTCATATTTACGTCAAAGCTGTCCGTAAACACTGTACGGTAATTTCCTGTCAGATCCGAGGCACTCTTGTCTATAGTGAA
>CALVBH010000005.1 GCA_944325765.1 uncultured Bacteroidales bacterium | reverse complement strand
CTCAGTGTGCCTGGCATATACGCCGATGTGCGCCGTCCGTCTAAAATCAAGGTGGAATATTATGACGGGAATTTCAGGAAAGTTACCGAAGAACTGGACAGGTTCGCCTGCCGGATGGTGCAGCATGAACTCGACCATCTGGACGGGAAGGTTTTCGTGGACAGGGTGTCTCCCATACGCAAGAAATTGATAGCCAAGAAACTGTCAGGGAGTCTCAAGGGTAAGGTCTCGACCAGATACAAAACAAAATCAGAGTAGTAAAAACATATATCGATTTTTGTCATGGGAGCTTTTCACGCATACGATATCAGGGGAATCTACAACGTGGATTTCGACAGGACCACAGCGTACAAGGTGGGGTATTTTCTTCCGGAACTGTTGGGAGCCGACAAGGTCCTGGTCGGCCGTGACTGCCGGGTTTCTTCTCCTGAAATACACGAAGCTCTGGTAGACGGCATCACCGATGCGGGGGCGGATGTGTATGATCTCGGACTCTGCACGACTCCGATGGTTTATTTCGGGACGGCCCGTTACGGGTTCAGGGCGTCGGTACAGATAACGGCTTCGCACAATCCTGCCGAGTACAACGGTATGAAGGTTTCCATGGAAAATGCCCTGCCGGTGGGGTTGGACAATGGCCTGGGACGGATAAGCGAATGGATAGAGCAGGGAAGACCCTGCACTCCGGCTGCCGTAAAGGGACAGGTTATCGAAAAGGACATCAGGCAGGACTATCTGGATTTTCTTCTGAAATACCGGGAGGATTACAGTGACCTGAATATGGTTTTCGACCTCTCGAACGGAATGTCGACACTTTACGCCAAAGCCGTTTTCGGGGAAAAACCGCATTATCTTTTCGACGAGATGGACGGCCGTTTTCCCAACCATGAGCCGAATCCGCTGGTGCTTGATAATGTAGCCGCTCTTCAGAAAGCGGTGAAAGAGCATTCGGCTGATATCGGGGTGATTTACGACGGGGATGCGGACAGGGTGATGTTCGTGGATGAAAACGGGAGGTTCATCTCTCCTGACCTGATGATAGCCGTCCTCGGACATTATTTTTTGGAGAAACGGGGCGAAAAAGGCATTGTCCTTCAGGATATAAGGAGTTCCAAAGCGGTGGGGGAATATCTCGTGCCGATGGGTGCCGAGATGCGGACCTGGAAGGTGGGCAGGGCCTTTGCCGCGAGGAAACTGCGCGAACTTGACGGCGTATTCGGCGGAGAACTGGCCGGACACTATTATTTTCGCGATTTCTTCTATTCCGACAGCGGCCTGCTGGCTTCCATCCTTATTCTGAACGTGGTCGCTTCTATGAAAAGGAAGGGGATTTCCGTCAGCCGGATGATATCCCGTATAGAGAAATACCGCAATTCCGGTGAAATAAATTTCAGAGTCGAAGACAAGACCGGCGCCATGAATGCAGTCCGCGACTGGTTCGTTTCGCGTGAGAAGCCTGTGGCTTCAATGGATTTCGACGGTTACCGGGTGGAATTCCCTGACTGGTGGTTCAATATCAGGCCGTCCAATACGGAACCTTATCTGCGTTTCATCTGCGAGGCGGTGTCCGATGAGCTTTTGGAGGAGAAGGTTTCGGAGGTCCGCAGTATTCTTGTCGGAAAATTCGGCGCCGTGCAGAAATAATCGGATATGCGACGACTTGCAGTTTCCATAGTCACTCTGTTTGTATTGTGCCAGTGCATTATTGCCGGAAATGAGGGTGGCAGTGTGTCTCCGCTCTATTTCGGCCCTAATGCCCTGCCTGTGCCGGAGATGTCTGACGGGACGGTGTCGCAGAGGCTGTACGCGGAAGTGGCATTTGATCTGTACCCCGGTTTTTACGGAGATTTGACCAGGACCATATCCGCCAAGGTGAATATCCCGCTGTTTTCCCGTCGGGTCAATCTGTCCGTATGGATGCCTGTGGTGGAATTCTATGACAATACGGAGGAGTCGATGGATTGGCAGAATTCCGTCGGGAGGAAAAAATCAGGATACGAGTTCGGGAATTTATGCATTTCTACAGACATACAGGTGCTGGAGCAGTCTCGGTTCAGACCGGATATCGTGGTCAGGGCTGCACTGATAACCGCCTCCGGAGACAGTGAAGAGTATGCGAGGTTCTATGATGCTCCTGCTTATTTCTTCGATGCTTCCTTGTCCAAGTCGATAGAGATGCGGCATCTTTTTTTCAAGTCTGTGAGGCTTACGCTCAACGGCGGATTTCTCTGTTGGCAGACTGACAAGTCCGTACAGAATGATGCCTATATGTACGGCGTTATGGCAAGCCTCGATACCAGGCTTGCGGATGTTTCGGTAGCCTGGCAGGGATATACCGGATGGCAGAGGAACGGGGACCGGCCGATGGTGGTCAGGGCAGACATCGGTTTTCATGCGGGAAAATTCAGGCCGCTGATTGCATACGAATACGGGATAAGGGACTATCCTTTCCATCATATCCGTGCAGGTCTCGGCTATATCTTCTGACCAGCCTCATCTTTTTTGTGCGGGCGAAGGGCACAAACCCCGTCTTTGAAAAGAAAACAAAGGAACACAAAAACAGCCTGCAAGCCCTTCAGAGGCACTTTGCAAATATAGCGACTTTCTTTTAAGTTCCCATTTTTCCTATGTTTTGGCAAATAGTACACTTTTAGTACACCTCAAAAACAAATCTTTTTTATCTTTGCAAAACAAAGGAACACAAAGGAATATAAAAGAAGATAAAACAGTTTGCAAGGAGGTTTTTTGATGAGTAGTACACCTAACAGGGCAAAAGACAACCCCAAATTAAGGGAAAGGGCTATATCTGACGGCAAAAAATCCCTGTATCTTGAATATTACATCAGCAGCGACCGCAAGCCCAAAACGGATGCACAAGGCAACCAGATGTTTTATGCCACCGGGAAAATGGCGGGCAAGCCGATGTATGAGATAAAGCACCACCGGAGGAAAGAGGAACTGAAACTGTATCTGTATGCCAAGCCCCGGACGGCGGAGGAAAAGGTGCACAACAAAAATGCGCTGACTAAGGCACAGCAGATAAGGAACGAGAGGGAACAGGAGTTTTTGACCCGGACAATGGGGTACAGCATTTCCAGAAACAGTGACAATCTTATGCCGTGTTTTGAGTCCTATGTGGAGACTTACACAAAACAGGACATCAGAAACATACGTCTTGCCCTCAACCGTTTCAAGGACTTTTTAAGGGCTAATTATCCGGCCTGTGTAATGCCAAAGACAGACAGGGAGTGCGAGCGTATCCGGGTCGAATGGGAGGAACGGCACGCCGGGGTATATGGGCGGCACGAGATAAATCCCAACGAGTTCTATTTGTTCCGCCTCAACCCCCGGCAGTTCACGGAGGGAATGGTGCGGGAGTTCGTGTCATACCTGCCGGAACATAGCACAGGAAGCGGAGCGGCAACGGCGTTTGAGCGATTCAAGAAGATTGTAAGGAATGTTGCAAAGGCCGGGTATATGGCAGTCAATCCGTGCGAGGATGTAATATGCAAGAGAAACGAATGCTTTTCCAAGGAGATTTTGAGCGCGGACGAGATAAGGGCTTTGCAGCGTACCCACATGCACGGGGAAAATCCCAACATCCGGCGGGCGTTACTGTTTACCCTGTACACCGGGGTAAGGTGGTGCGATGTGAAAGAGTTGAGGTTTGCCAACATTGACTA
>CALVBH010000004.1 GCA_944325765.1 uncultured Bacteroidales bacterium | reverse complement strand
CCTGTCGTCATACATGCTGTTCAATGGCGTCCACGCGAGGGTTGGGCAGGTTGTTGTCGATGGTGGATCAGCCGGTGAAGAGAAGGGCGGCTGCACAGATGATGATGGTCAGTTGTTTCAATGTTTTCAGCTTTCTGGAGTTTTAATGTTGATTGATATTATATTATGTGTTACAGATTTCTCGACTTCGTTCGGAATGACAAGGATGGCGGCAGGGATATTACCAGTCCTTGACCCAGGCGTTGTAGCCGCTAAAGTCGTTATTGTCTTCCCATAAAACTTCATATAAACTAAAGTAGGTTCCCAATGGTACGAGGGTACTGCTGAACCACGCACCGAGTACATAATCAGAATAACAGTAGGCTCCTCCTTCATACTGGTCCTGACGACGGGAATGGATATCGTAATAAATCGAAATATTGTTCTGGTTCAGACCGGCATCCACCCATTCGGTGATCTTGTCGATTTCCGGATTGAATTGGAGCGAGCCAGGATAGGACGTGACGTGTACGCAACCGTAGCGTTCTGGAGAAAGTCCGGCTATAGGATGACGCGGATATTCCTTGGAAACCATGGAGGCATCCTGATGCCACGGATCGACAATCTGCACCGGTTCCGTGTTGTCGAAATAGCCGTGCCAGGCGTAGTCGATGTACTGTCCGACTTCGATGCCGCCCATAGCCGCTACATCATGGAAATATTCCGTAGGCTCGTCTTCATCGACGACTGTAACTAATCTGTCCTGGCCGAGAGCCTCTTTCAGAGCCTTTATCGTCTTAGGATAAGAGGTAGTGTTGAACTCCGGAAGGCTTTGCTCCTCTATGAGGTTGTACGCGCTGTTCCTGTCCCATAAGTTGACCCCGTCCAGTCCGTACGTATCGACAAGACGCCTGACAGTAGTGACGAAGTTCTCGATCTGGGCATCGGTAAAATTGCAGAACCCCACACCCTTGCCTCCACCGTCAATACAGAGCAGGACCTTGCGACCTGTTTCCTGCACAGGAAGGATATATTCAGAATAATGGTTCAGAAGGTAAAGGATGTCAGAGCTCGGTTCCAGTCCTACTTTTCCTGTATCTTCATCATAGGAAAGCATGGTTGAACGGAGTACGATGATATTTCCAAGTCCGACATACGGCTCTGGAAAGACTGCGCATTTGGATTCTTCGATCGCCATTTCGCAGGCGAGGCGAGGGTCGAACTCGGCTGTGTTCAGATAATAGACGGTGAACATTTTGTCTCCGGTATAGAGTTCCGCTTCTTTCGGAGACTCATACTTTTCGCGTATGGTAACGTCTATGAGTATGCTGTTGTCTCGGACTTCGCATGAAGATGATGTACCGACGAGGGGAAGAAGGTAACGCCCCGGTTCAATGACTGTACCGAAACGATTTTTGGAATAGATGGTAAGTTCGTTCCCGGAAGTTGTAGCAAAACCAGCGGGCAAGATGAGGGAAGTACCGCCGGAGAGACTGTAGAAGGCAGTCGGCAGGAGGGTGTAGTCTATGCCGGTACTGTCGCTGTAGGCGGACACGAAGTCTTCCGGAGCCGAAGCAAGAAGAACTGTTGTCGAGAGTTTCACCGGTTTGTCGGTGACTGCCGAAATAGTCTTGGTGGCAGAGCCTTCACCGTAGTCGAGAATAATGCCGAGCCTGTTATCTGCAGACTGCTCCGCCCGGAGATAGATGACAGGCTCTGCGTCGATTGCTGACTTGTCCGGCTGGAAGCCCGACTCGGTATAAAAAGTCAGGTCGGAGCAGGAGGCAGAAAGGATTGTCAGCGCAGTGAGAATCAGGGGCGGGAAATCCTTGGGATGAGCTAACGCTTTGTGAAGTATGGTTTGAAGTAACATGGTTTTGGTGTTTTTCTGGTTTTTAACAGATCCCTCGATTTTGCTCGAAACACATGATCATTTGTTGATTTCGTGGATTTCGATGCCGGACGGCCATACGATATCATACTGGGCTTCTCCGTGATTGTCGTACATGGAACTGTCGTGAATCTCGTTGCCCTCTCCCTCGTCGAACTTCCAGTAGCCGATGAGGTCCGGGTATTTTTCGGCTTCATAATCCGGCAGACGGTACATGTTGTCCCATATTTCCTGCTGTGTTCTGGCGACTTTCCAGACCCGGGCTTCGGCTATCTTGCCCTGCAGAGGGCGCCAGTCGTTGTAGGACTTGCCTATGAAGAACTGGCGGGCTTCAGGCAGACCGAGGGCACGCATCGCCAGAGTGATACGGTTTTCTTCGGTAGAGGCTGTCACTCCGACTTCCCGGGATTCGACTATCATCTCTCCGTTCAGATAGATGCGGGCAGTGCGTGCCGCCTGGTCGTAGGTGCAGGCTACATGATACCACTGACCGGGCTGGAGTTTCGTGGCAGGATCCGGCTTGAGAGGGATCTTTCCGAACTGTGAACCGGCACCGGTGCCGTCGAACTGGAGACACTGTCTCTCGAAATTGGCATCGCCGATACGCAGCAGGAGGAAGTCTTCCACGCCCATAATTGTCGATATATCGCATTTTCCAAAGCTGTTTTTAGTGTCGAACTTGTCTATGCATATCAGAGCTTCGTAGGTGATGGCCGTCATATTGTTGTAAACGTCAGCCAGTTCTCCCGGCTCGTCGAGTAGAGGGAAGTTTATCCAGTTGTCCGTAAGCTGGGCCGCTACCGTGATGGAATTGGTCCGCTTCACCAGATAATAGGCTACGGCCGAACTTTCCATCACTGCCATATCGTCGGAGGAGACTTTGACCGGAAGGAGCCATGTTCTGTCGATTTCCAATGCTCCGCTCTGGTCTTCACCTTCTCCGAGAAGGCCTTTGAATCCGATTGTGACGGTTTCCGAAGTGGTCTTTCCTGCTTCTATGGTCACTGTCTGTCCTGAGAAATCGAGGTACTGTGACGGAAGCAGAGAGTAATCCGTGCCGTAGCGATGATTGTAGCTGTCCACGAGTCCGGCATCTACTGCGACATTGGCTGTGACGTCAGTTTCAGCGGGATAGGCCATCACGACGGAAAGTTTTCTGGAGCCGCTTTCGACACGGTTGTTGAAATTGGCCGGGACAGATTCTTCCAGAGCGCTGACGTTGAGGTACAGCGAATTCGGGAAGACACGGTCTACAGGGTCGAATCTGTTGCAGGAGACGGAAAGGATTGTCAGCGCAGTGAGAATCAGGGCGGGGATTCCGGCAATTTTTCGCCGGACTGAAGACGTCCGGCTCATAAATTCCGGAATTCCCCTGAATCTGCGCGGGAAATCCTTGGGGGAGGTTAACGCTTTGTGAAGTATGGTTTGAAGTAACATGGTTTTGGTGTTTTAACTAAGGGTTCAGACGGGATATGAGCGAACGGACGGTGAGCCAGTTGCCTTCCAGACTGTAGTAGTCGGATTCGATGTTGTAGAGCGCCAGACCGGCGAGAGGCCCGAGGCTCACGACATAATCTGCCATGGATGTCAGGACATCGGCAGCGACGTTCTCATCGTCGTAGAAGATGCCGTCGAAATCCGCTGCGAGAAGTATCTTGTCGGCAGTAATACCGGCATCCAAGGCATCCTGGACCATATTCCGGAGTTCGAACGAATTTTCCGCAGTTTCACTTCCAAGGACGAACAGGTCTATCTTTCCGAGGTCCTCATCCGATATGAATATAGGATTGCCTTCGAAAACGAGAAGTCCGTCAGTACCGGCAGCTTCGGAAAGACGCCCGACGACAGTTTCCGATGCAGCCGCCGTCAGACCTCCGTCATTTTTCGGCAGTCCCGTAAAAGAGAATCCGTCGAG
>CALVBH010000003.1 GCA_944325765.1 uncultured Bacteroidales bacterium | reverse complement strand
CGCCGCCTCCGGTGAGTCAAAAGTCAGATCGTATACAAGACTGACTGTGGCATCATCGTTATAAGTTCCGTCCTCAGTATAAGTACCTTCATTGTAATATGAATCAAGTCTTTCAATAGAAGATATTGAATAAGGTTGCGCAAAAGTGAACTGTAACTCAATTTCTCTTGAATCCGAACCGTTTTCAAACACAAGAGGCTGAATGAATCGCACCGTAACATCATCAACCATCTCATAATTTCCTTCAAGCCATACGGCATCAAAGGAGAATTCCGGAGTATCAAGCAAATCATACTTCAACTCATATTCAGCGTATGTACCGTCAGACTGAAGATAATTTACAGGCAGTTCATCAAATCTGTCACCATTGATTATGTAAGACAAAGACATATCCACATTAATACCGGCATTACATTCAATGCTCTGATGTAAACCACGCTCTTCACTCAACTCAAAACTTATCCTGACAGGAATAGTGTAAATTCCGGTATCGGGATTATATACAGGAGACAAAAATTCTATTTCATGCTCAGGTTTCGCAAGCATTGGAAGGTAATAGACAAAATTGTCAGAATCAGTGCTCACTGACCAATCGCCTGCTGCCCCATACTCAACCACATATTCGAAACTGTCCTGTGTAGTACTGCCGTCAGAGTAGGAATTATCCCATACCAGGCGTCTGTTTGCCGTAAAGATATTGTTATCCCAAGATGATGACAAAGTCTCGTCCGAAATAATTTTCTGAGACTTCAGAATAGGTGTCATTGGTATCGACTCCGGATTCTGGCTGTCATAGTGGAAAACAAATGAATAGGAATAACTGTAACCGTCCTCAACAGCCTCTACATTCATTCTGTAGAGTTTGTCACCTGAAAAATCGTAGGTAATGTTCTTGGTGGCATACTGGCCGTCATTATCTGATATTTTCACCGTAGCTGGCAGATTGTGCGGGGAATTGCCGTAAAACAGATAAAAGACTGTATTTTCATGCATTTCTTCTTCAAGAAGCAGGAACTGAAGATACAGGCCAAGTTCTGGAGATTCATAATCGGTGTAGGTAAAGTCCATATCCGCAATATTCCCATCATCGTCCTGCCAGTGATATCGTGAAATATTGCCGCTTTCATCCCATTTCAACGTAAAATCAGATCCATACATAGAAGTGACGGCAAGAAGATTCCCGTTTTCATTATATGAAGACTGAGTATCGGGGACTACCATATCGTCATTTTCGAAACCCTTGACAGCATCAATGTTTCCGTCGTTGTTTACAGCAGCAACAATATTCTCGCTGATGGTGTTATATGAAACAGGATATCCTATACCTGAATACTGTGACAGAAAACTTTCGTCTGAATACACTGTTTCCGTATAGTCAAGACCGAAATCAAACGAAGCAAAATTGCGCGTAATATGGTAATCGAGCCTGTACGGAGAATTATCGCCGCCGACTCCGTCAGGCATGACAAAAGTCACTCTGTCAATCAAATTTTTAGAATCATACCCGAGAAAACATAATATTCCTGGCTCACCATCCGAATAAGTCAAATCTACTCTGGTGATTCTCTGACCTTCAAGCACAGGAGTATCAATATCAGAATCTTCTGAACCGTCCTGTCCGTTGTCAGTATCCAGATTTAAATCGCAGGATAAGAAAAGAAATATTCCTGCAAACAATAATGAGAATAATTTTTTCATATTCAAACAGATTTATCGACTTCGCTCGAAATGACACACTATTTAAACAAAAAAAAGTCTGCACCGCCTGACGGTGCAGACTAATATTAGAAATGAACAAATAATTACATTATAGTCACTCTCACCAACTCAGTTTGATATTTCAGAGATTAACAGAAAATTAATCCTTGAACTTCGCGCTGAGGAACTCGCGGTTCAGACGGGCGATATGCGAAACGGTAACGTGTTTAGGACATTCCATTTCACAGGCGCGGGTATTGGTGCAGGAACCGAAACCGAGTTCGTCCATCTTGGCCACCATAGCCTTAGCCCTCTTGGCAGCTTCGATCTTACCCTGAGGCAGAAGTGCAAGCGAGCTGACACGCGCAGCCACGAAAAGCATGGCAGAACCGTTCTTGCAGGTAGCCACACAGGCACCGCAGCCTATGCAGGCTGCACCGTCCATACTCTCTTCTGCAGTTTCGTGAGATATCAGGATGGCATTTCCATCTGGAACACCGCCGGTACCCACTGATACGAAACCTCCTGCCTGGAGAATCTTGTCAAAAGCCTGACGGTCGACTACGAGATCCTTGATTACAGGAAAACCCTTGCTTCTCCAAGGTTCTATGGTGATGGTTTCTCCGTCCTTGAATTTCCTCATATGAAGCTGGCAGGTAGTCACCTCATCGTCTGGTCCGTGCGCACGGCCGTTAATATAAAGCGAGCAGGCACCGCAGATACCTTCGCGGCAGTCGTGGTCAAACGATACCGGACCGCTGCTCTGACAGCCTTTCTCGACAGCTACCGGATCCATACCTTCGTGAATAAGCTGCTCGTTCAATATATCGAGCATTTCGAGGAAAGAACTGTCAGGGGAAATATTCTTGACTTCATATTCCTCAAAATGGCCTTTAGCCTTGGCGTTTTTCTGACGCCATACTTTCAATTTAAAGTCCATGTCAAAATCAGTCTTTATAGTTTCTGGTAGCTATCTTTATATTCTCGTATTCAAGAGGCTCCTTATGGAGTTCAGGCTCCTTGTCAGCACCCTTGTATTCCCACGCTGCGACATACATGAAATTCTTGTCGTCACGCTTGGTTTCACCGTCCTCAGTCTGCATCTCCTCACGGAAATGTCCTCCGCAGGACTCTTTCCTGTTCAGGGCATCACGGGCCATAAGCTCGCCGATTTCCAGAAAATCGGACAGACGGAGGGCCTTTTCAAGCTCCTGATTGAAAGTATCGGTATTGCCGGCAACATATACGTCAGACCAGAATTCCTTGCGCAAATCCTGGATAAGACCTATGGCTTTCTTCAGACCTTCCTCATTTCTGGCCATACCGACATATTCCCACATAATATGGCCGAGCTTCTTATGCAGTTCATCCACGGTATGCTTGCCCTTGATGGACATCAGTCTGCTTATCTTTTCCCTGACAGCCTTCTCTGCAGCCTCGAATTCAGGGGCATTGACATCTGTCTTAGGATTCTTGAACTGAGTGGCCAGATAGTCGCCTATGGTATACGGAAGGATGAAATAACCGTCTGCCAACCCCTGCATCAGCGCGGAAGCGCCGAGACGGTTTCCGCCATGGTCGCTGAAGTTGGCCTCGCCTATGGCATAAAGTCCAGGAATGGTAGTCTGGAGATTATAATCCACCCAAAGACCTCCCATAGTATAGTGGATGGCCGGATAAATCATCATAGGTTCCTTGTACGGGTTCGTGGCGGTAATCTTCTCGTACATCTGGAAAAGGTTACCGTACCTTTCACGTATCTTGTCCTCTCCGAGTCTTGCGATGGCCGAACTGAAATCGAGGAAAACAGCCAGACCTGTCTCGTTCACACCGAATCCGGCATCGCATCTCTCCTTGGCTGCCCTGGAAGCCACGTCACGGGGAACCAGATTTCCGAATGCAGGATACCTGCGTTCGAGATAGTAATCCCTGTCCTCCTCCGGAATATCCGTAGGCTTTATTTCATGCCTGCGCAGCTTCATCACATCCTCTTTCTTCTTAGGCACCCATATACGGCCGTCATTTCTGAGAGACTCGGACATAAGGGTCAGTTTGGACTGCTGGTCTCCGTGAACAGGAATACAGGTAGGATGTATCTGTGCAAAGCAAGGATTGGCGAAAAACGCACCTTTCTTATAACACTGCCAGGCAGCGGAACCGTTGCTGTTCATAGCATTGGTCGAAAGGAAATAAGTATTTCCATATCCTCCGGAAGCCAGTACCACAGCATGTGCTCCGAACCTTTCTATTTCTCCGGTAACAAGATTCCTGGCGATTATGCCTTTCGCCTCACCGTTTATCAGTACTATATCCAGCATCTCGTGACGAGGATAACTCTTCACGGTACCTTCTGCTATCTGACGGTTGAGAGCTGCATACGCTCCGAGAAGAAGCTGCTGTCCGGTTTGTCCTCTGGCATAGAAAGTACGGCTTACCTGGGCGCCGCCGAATGAACGGTTGGCAAGAAGTCCACCATACTCCCTGGCAAACGGAACTCCCTGTGCCACACACTGGTCGATGATGTTGCCGCTGACTTCGGCGAGACGGTACACGTTGGCTTCACGGCTGCGGTAGTCTCCGCCCTTGATAGTCTCATAGAAAAGACGGTAAACCGAATCATTGTCATTCTGGTAGTTCTTGGCAGCATTTATACCTCCCTGGGCTGCAATGGAATGCGCCCTTCTCGGTGAATCGCTGATGCAGAAAACCCTTACGTTGTAACCGAGTTCTCCGGGAGAAGCAGCTGCAGACGCCCCGCCCAGACCGGTTCCGATGACGATGATTTCGAGTTTCCTTTTGTTGCCAGGGTTGACAACTTTCAGCTGAGCTTTATGCTTTGTCCATTTCTCAGACAAAGGACCCTCTGGAATCTTGGAAATTAATTTTTCGGCCATTTTATATCAATTATTGAAATTTCGCCACAATTTTAATGATTTTTATGCAATTCCGCAATTAATTCGAAAGCCTTTTCATAAATGGGGAAAAATTCCCTTGAAATACTGTCATACCTTTTCAAATATTCGTCTTCATCCAGTTTTCCGTCGCAGTATTCCCTGTAAATCGGTAAGAATTTTTCCTTTATGGCGGCCTCTGCCCTGCGGCAGCAGGCCAATGTCGATGTGCCTTTATTCCCGTTATCCAGAACAAAGTTCAGGTCTGCATATTCGGAATAATTGCTGATTTCGGGAAAATGAAAGACAAGACGCCTTTTCAGGATGCCTGCAAGGCCGCAGAACGTATTTTCGGAAGATACGGGGAAAGAAGACAATTCTAATGGTATATGGTCTTCTTCGGAAACAGGCACAGGAACGGTCACGGCCACTGCCGGATAGCCCAATGCAGCCCACAACACGGTTTCAGCCGGGTCTCCCCCTGCAGGAACCCCATGCACAGCCACTGCCGCGGAGGTACTTCTGCGGGGAATGAAGTCTTGATCCGGGACCACTCCTTTGGTCCTGGAAAGAAATTCACGGGAATCGCGTACCAGATCTATCCCCATCACCTCGTGCCTGTAGGAACGCGAAAGACTGTCGATAATCCCGAGAGGTCCCGCCACCGCAAGGCTGCCCCTGTCATTCATTCCACGGAAAACAGCACAGGCAGTCTCATACCTTTCCACCCCTTTCCATCTTAATTCATCTCCGGTTTCAGAGAAATTGGTCACAACCCTGAATCCTTCCTCTGCAGCATTTACATCGAATCTTACATATGAAAAATTCCCTGTCTCATACCATGCGGCCCCTCCGAAGGCATCTATGCAGCCGAAATTGGCTTCCACTCCCATAGGACGTCCAAGTGTATCGAGAAAATTCTCGAAATCCTCCAAAGTGGCGCAAATTTCCAAAGCCCTGTACATCAGTCTCCCCTCTCTGTCCATCATATCAGCCGGGACATCATCGTTTTTAAGACAATATGATGCCGTATTCATAATGGAAAACCCGGCAGTATTGGCACCTATCCACACTTCCCCGCCTTCCGATTCGGAATTGACCAACCCGGTAAAGGCATATTTCTCGCCCTTGAAATGCCTGATACTGTTGTCGAGATGGTCCGTATCGCGGTTTTTCCACATAATAGGACGACCGTCGGAAGTGATTTTTCCGGAAATTATCACCGCCGTACACGCCTTGGCTTCAAAATGCCATAGCGGCAACAGGAATGACAGGACAAGCAGTATGCAGGGAGTTTTCATATATCTTATAGACAGTAAAAAAGCAGATTCTCCGACTCACTTCGTTCACCCGGGATGACATCATCAGAACAGGGTCATATCGTCGCTGTCATCTAATTGGTTCAACCCAAGATGCCTGTAAGCCAGGTCAGTCACTTCCCTGCCCCGCGGTGTCCGCACTATAAAGCCTTCCTTGATCAGGAAAGGCTCGTAAACTTCTTCCAAAGTACCCTGATCCTCCCCTATTGCCGTGGCAATGGTATTGGCCCCGACAGGGCCTCCCTTGAATTTCGTTATTATGGTCCTCAGTATCTTGTTGTCGACGGAGTCGAGTCCCCTTTTATCTATATTCAGGGCATCGAGAGCATAACGCGCTATCTCCAGATCGATGCGTCCGTTTCCCATTACCTGCGCGAAATCCCTTACTCTGCGAAGGAGAGAATTGGCTATACGCGGGGTTCCGCGACTTCTGAGAGCCACTTCATGTGCGGCAGCATCATCTATTCCCACCCTCAGAATATCGGCGCTCCTCTTTACTATATGCACCAGATCGGATGTATCATAATATTCGAGGGCGAACTTTATCCCGAATCGGGCCCTGAGAGGTGAGGTCAGAAGTCCGCTCCGCGTCGTAGCCCCGACCAATGTAAACGGATTGAGAGATATTCTCACGGACCTGGCTCCGGGTCCCTTGTCTATCATAATGTCTATGACGAAATCTTCCATAGCGGAATAGAGATATTCCTCCACGACAGGAGAAAGCCTGTGTATTTCATCGATGAACAGTACGTCACCCTCATCGAGGGAAGTAAGGAGTCCGGCCAGATCACCGGGCTTGTCGAGCACCGGTCCGGACGTCACCTTCAGATCAGCCCCGAGTTCGTTGGCGATGATATGTGCCAGCGTAGTCTTGCCGAGTCCGGGAGGGCCATGAAACAGGACGTGGTCCAGAGACTCCCCTCTCATCCTGGCGGCCTTCACGAAAATTTTCAGATTGGCTATGATTTTATCCTGTCCGGTAAATTCGCCGAGTGCCTGCGGTCGGATGATTTTATCGAAATCCTTATCTTTGCCCGCCGCCGGGTCGTGCGGGTCGAAGCGTTCATTTGTCATAATTATCAGTATAATTTTTACAAATATAGTTTAATTAATTTAAGAAAATGATTTTGTTTATACCTCTGTCAATATGTTGAAAACATCGATACCTATACTGATTATCAATAATTTGACTAATTATTTTATCTACAATTCCATCGGTTTCCCATTTGAAAACAGACTTTGAAAATGTTTGCGGAAAATTTTGTTTTTTAAAAATAATCGTGATTATACGTTTTTTTCAGATTTTATAATTTAATTTTGAATTTGTTTTCACAGTGATATATACAGGTTATCACCAATGGAAAGTGGGGTTATCAACGGGTTTTCAACAGGAAAATAATCGGAAATGTTAATAAATAAAAAATCTGCCGGACTGCTTCGTGAACGTCTGAAAACATCGGGAAAGACAGGAAAGGTATTCTGTTCTGGTCTTTTCCTTTCGGCAAGATGGTTCGTGTTTTCATCCGTGGCTGAATCCGGTATGCATCTTATAGTTCTTCCGGACAAGGATTCGGCCGAGTATTGTGCTTCTGACCTTTATTATCTGACGGATGGGGACAGGGTTTTCTTTTTGCCGGATACGGGCAAGAAGATAGAGAGGAGCAATTACAAGGCTTCGCTGGAGGTCCAGAGAACCTCGGCCCTTGAAAAAATAATGAAAAGCGGAAACAGCGGGGAGCTGGCCGTCATAGTGACTTATCCTGCGGCTCTTGAAGAAAAGATACCTGAGGTGTCTGAAATAAGAAAAGCGGTGATTTCCATAAGAAAGGGCGAGGATGTGAAGCATGAAGTTCTGTGCGAAAGGCTTTCCGAATCCGGATTTTCCAGAGTGGATTTCGTGTCGGAGCCGGGCCAGTATGCGGTCAGGGGCGGTCTGATAGATATATTTTCATATTCTTTCAACAATCCTTTCAGGATTTCCTTTTTCGGCAGCGAGGTAGAAAGTATAAGCGTGTTCAACTGCAATACTCAGCTTTCTGAAAATACCGTGGACTATGTGGACATATATCCGGAACTGGCGGGCAGTGATAGTGAGGACGGGCGTCCTGTGACCGATTTGTTCGGTGACGATACCGTGGTATGGCTCGATTCTTCGGATATGTACATGAATTCGGTCTTTTTTCCTGAACTGAAGCGTTTCAGACAGGTGTATATCGATACTCCGCTGTCACTCGGGCTTCAGGATGAAGACATTGTAAAGTTCGATATTGCTCCTCAGCCGGTATTCAACAAGAATTTCGAACTGCTGGTCGAAGACATAAGGAAAAGGCGTGAAGAAGGGTGGAGGGTAATTATTTTCGGAGAAAAAGAGTCGCAGTTGGAGAGACTCAGGTCGATATTGTCCCAGTACGGGGGTGTCATACCTGAATTCTGTCCCGGAAAAAACATACACAGCGGTTTTATAGATACGCAGGACCGTATATGCTGTTATTCCGACCACGAGATTTTCGACAGATTCCACAGGGTGACTATAAGGAGAAGCGTGGAGAAGAGCGAACAGCTGACCATAAATGACCTGACTTCATTCAATATAGGCGATTATGTGGTTCATATAGATCACGGTGTGGGTATTTTCGGAGGACTGGTACGCATAAGGGATGAAAAGGGAAGGATGCATGAAGTCGTGAAACTTATTTACAAGGACAATGACACCGTGCTCGTTTCCGTACATTCGCTTCACAAGATTTCGCGTTACAGGTCCAAGGATTCCGAGCCTCCTAAAATACACAAGCTCGGTTCCAGGGCATGGCAGAACCTGAAATCGAATACCAAGAAGAAAGTCAAGGATATAGCCAAGGAACTCATACAGCTTTATGCCAGACGCAAAAGTGTGAAAGGTTTCGCTTTTTCTCCGGATTCATATATGCAGGAGGAACTGGAATCTTCCTTTATGTACGAAGATACCCCGGATCAGGAAAAGGCTGTAAAGGCTGTCAAGAGAGATATGGAAGCCGACTGCCCTATGGACCGTCTGGTATGCGGTGATGTGGGTTTCGGAAAGACCGAGGTGGCTGTAAGGGCTGCCTTCAAGGCTGTCGCCGACAGCAAGCAGGTAGCTGTCCTCGTACCTACCACCATTCTGGCTTTGCAGCATTACAACACTTTCAAAAACAGACTGAAGGATTTTCCCTGCAACATAGAATACGTAAGCCGTCTGAGAACTGCCGGGGAAGTGTCCGACATTCAGAAAAGGCTTAAATCCGGAAACATAGACATAGTCATAGGTACTCATAAACTGATAGGAAAGGGGTTTGAATTCAAGGATCTCGGGCTTCTGGTAATAGACGAGGAGCAGAAGTTCGGCGTAAGCGCCAAGGAAAAACTCAGACAGATGAAAAATTCCGTAGATACCCTGACCCTGACGGCGACACCTATACCTCGGACACTGCAGTTTTCGCTTCTTGGCGCCAGGGATCTGTCCATAATCAATACTCCCCCTCCGAACAGGATACCGGTGCAGACCGAAATAATGCTTTTCGACGGTGATGAAATAAAACGCATAATAGATTACGAACTGAACCGCGGAGGACAGATATTCTTCGTACACAACAGGGTCGAGGAACTGCAGTCGATATACGACATACTGCACCGGATCGAACCTGAAATGAAAATATGCGTGGCGCACGGCCAGATGGAGGCCAGAACCCTTGAAAACAAGATACTCGATTTCATGGAGGGAGACTACGACATGCTGCTGTGTACTACGATTATAGAGAACGGTCTGGATATTCCGAATGCGAATACCATTATCATAAATCAGGCTCAGAACATAGGACTCAGCGACCTGCATCAGCTCAGGGGCAGGGTAGGACGGTCCAACAGAAGGGCTTTCTGCTACCTGATAGTGCCTCCTTTGGTTTCCATTACCGAGGATGCCAGACGCAGACTCAAGGCGATAGAATCCTTTTCCGATCTCGGCAGCGGTTTCAATATCGCCATGCAGGACCTCGACATACGCGGGGCTGGAAACCTTCTCGGAGCGGAACAGAGCGGTTTCATATCCGACATGGGGCTGGAGACGTACCAGAAGATTCTGGCGGAAGCCATGGAAGAACTCGGTGTAGAGTCCGGCGTATCTTCCGGCAGACAGGATGATTCATACGTGTCCGACTGCACTATCGAGACCGACCAGTTGGCCCTGATTCCTGACAGCTACATAGATATAACTGCCGAAAAGATAAGGATATACAAGGAACTGGACTCCATTTCCGATGAAAAAAGTCTCGACAGATACAGGAATATGCTTGAAGACAGGTTCGGAAAAATCCCGGATGAACTGGACAGGCTGTTCCATATAGTTAAGATCAGGCAGCTGGGCCAGAGTCTCGGATTCGAGAAAATCATAATAAAGAACGGCGTGATGATATGTTTCTTCATTTCGAACCCTCTGTCGAAATACTACAGGTCCGACAGATTTTCATCCGTCCTGCAGAACATATCCGGTTATCCAAACCTGATGGATTTGAAACAGAATGACAACAGGCTCAGGATTTTCGTTAAAAACGTGGATACTCTTTCGAAGGCATACGACATCTTGAAAAAACTGATGTGATATTATTATGGCTAATCTTGTAGTTGACATAGGAAATACTGCGCTCAAGGCGGCATGGGCCGACGGCATTACTTTGGGAAAGACATTCCGTTATCAAGGGGAAAGGATGGCTGACTTCATTATTTCACTTATGGAGAAAGACAGACCGGAAGTCCTGGTACTCTCTTCTGCACGTAAAATCAGCGACGGAAAGATATCTGAAATCAAGGCAAGATGCGATGTGCTGCTTGTTATGGATTCTGAAAACAGCGGTGTCCTTGCATGTAAATGCCTGCCTGCCTACCTGTCTCCAGACCGCCTGTCGTCCATAGTTGCGGCGCGGCATCTTTTCCCCGGAAAGGGATGTACCATATTCGATTTGGGAACCACACTCACTGTGGATATGATAGATGAAGACGGCAGATATGAAGGCGGAAACATATCCCCTGGATGCAGGACCAGATTCAAGTCATTGAACAGGTACTCGAAGTCTCTTCCGCTGCTCGATACTCCGGACGTGACCGAGGATCTGGGTACTTCGTTGTTTTCCTCCATGGAATCAGGCGTGATTAACGGAATAATTTTCGAATTGCAGGGATATTTCGGTATGAAACCTGAAAATGTATTCATTTTTACCGGAGGAGATGCAATTTATTTTGCAAAAAGAGTTAAAAACCCCATCTTTGTAGTTTGTAATTTAGTATTGATGGGATTAGCGATAGTGGCTGATGAATATGTTAAGTAAATTTCGCCTGTTTGTACTGGTAGGTATATTAGCATTGTCCGGTTTTTCTGCCTACGGGCAGATGAACGGAGCTTACGGAGCATATTCACCATATTCGGTATTCGGGCTGGGAGACCTTTCGCGCGAAGGTTCCGCATACAACAAGAGTATGGGAGGCGTAGGAATCGCTTCCGCCAACAGAAGGTTTATGAATCTGATGAATCCGGCATCGGTTTCCATAAGGGACAGCAGTTCGTTTATGGCCGATTTCGGACTGGCTGACAAAAACACCGTTTACAGGCAGAATGGCTTGAAGTCGGGAAACAATACATTCAATATGTACAATTTCGCCATCAGTTTCCCCATTTACAGATCTTCTGCCATGATGCTCGGAATAACGCCGTTCAGCGACGTGGGTTATAATATCAGCCTGAAACAGACTGACCCCGGCATCATAGGAAATACCGGAAACATCACGTACAATACTTACGGAGAGGGAAGTGTTTACCAGATGTTCATAGGCGCCGGTGCCACTTTCTGGAAAAGGTTTTCCATCGGGGCGCAGGCCATATATTATTTCGGAAACCTCGACAAGGTATACAACCAGGATTTCAGCAATACGTCATACGCTTCGCTGAAAAGCGGGTATGAACTGATGGTAAGAGGTTTTACCGGGAAATTCGGAGTCCAGTACCAGCAGCCTCTCGGCAATGACCTGTTCATGGTTTTCGGTGCCACATACAGACTGGGGACCGCCATGAAAGGCAATACCGTCTACTATGAGAACAAGAATACGGCGGATATAGTGGATACGCTGGTATACAGCACGGCCGTAAACGGAAAGGATAACGACCTGAGAATAGCAGGGGAGTTCGGAGTGGGAGTCTCCATAAAGAAAGGGGAAAAGTGGAGTGCGGAGTTCGATTATATGGTTTCCGACTGGACAGGGAGCGGAATGGACCGTTACGACGGTTACGGAGTATCCGGAAATTCCAAATTTACCACGAGCGTATCCCAGTCATTCAGAGCCGGATTCGAAATAGTGCCGAACCGTAACGATATCAGATATTATCTGAGAAGATGTGCCTACAGGGTGGGAGCCTATTACGAACAGGCATATTACAAGATGGACGGTAATACCGTAAGTTCCTTAGGCCTGACTTTTGGAGTGACTTTGCCTGTATTCCGGTGGTATAACGGCCTGACTGTCGGAGTAGACGTGGGACAGAGGGGAGGACTGAAGACCAATATGGTACGCGAAAGATACGTATCGTTTGTAATAGGTTTCAACATATTCGATATATGGTTCCAGAAACCGCGTTACAATTAGTCGGACTGACGTTGACTTATTCGAATGAACAAACTTATTTTGATATGAAGAAGAATCTTATTCTGTTTTTTTCTGCCTTGTTTATGCTGGCAGGTTCCGGAGTAGTTTCAGCTCAGGGAAAATATGGCGCGGACAGTGCCGAATGTATCAAATATCTGTCTTACTATAACGAATACTACAAGCAGAAGAACTATGACGATGCACTTCCTAACTGGAGAAAGGCATACAGTCTCTGCCCTCCTACGGCCAACCAGACCATGCTCATCAACGGTACTTCGCTTTACAGACGTCTTATAAGCCAGAACAGGAACAATCCTGTATACCTGGAGTCTCTTATCGACACATTGATGACCCTTCACGATATCAGGGCGCAGTATTATCCGAAATACGAGGTGACCGCCCTCAACAACAAGGGTCTCGACATGATAAACTATGTCAAGGATGATCCGCAGAGACTTTATGAGGAGTTCAAGGTAATCATAGACAAAAACCAGGACCAGGTAAAGCCTCAGATTCTTCTGTTCCAGTTGAATACGGCCTGCCAGCTTTATCAGAACGGCAGTCTGATGCCGGATGACGTCATGGAGGAATACAACAACGTCATGACCATCCTCGACAATATGAAACAGACCCCTGACATCGAGAAAATCAGAACCGACTGCGAGAGCCTGTTCATAGCCAGCAATGTGGCGAGCTGCGACAACCTCATAGCCCTGTTCACTCCGAGATATGAGGAAGCTCCGGACAGCCTCCAGCTTGTATCCAATATCGTGAGGATGCTTTCATCTACGGAAGGATGTACCGACAACGACCTGTTTATGAATGCGTCCATCTCCATGCACCAGCTTGATCCTTCATACAATTCGGCATATTTCCTCTACAGACTTTATTCTACGAGAGGTGATGTGGACAATGCCTTCAAATACATAGAGGAAGCCATATCTTATCCTGAGTCTGACAATATCCAGGATGCACAGTATTACTACGAAGCCGCCGCTTTCGCATTCAAGAGCACAAGAAATGCCGAAGCATTCAACTATGCACTGAAGGCTGCCGACCTGGATCCTTCTCTGTCTGGAAAATCCTATATGCTCATCGGTACCATCTGGGGTTCACTGGTATGCAAGGGAAATGAAATCGAGACACGTGCACCGTACTGGGTGGCTGTCGATTACCTTGTAAAGGCGAAGAACGCCGATCCTTCTCTGGCCGAGGAGGCGAACAAGCTTATAGCCCAGTACCGTCAGTATTACCCTCAGACGGCAGAGGCGTTTATGTACAATGTCACCGACGGCGATTCCTATACCGTTTCCTGCGGAGGAATGCGTGCAGTGACTACTGTGAAGACCCAGCAGTAAATCCCTGACAGGTTTTGACGACAGTGTCGGAATATGGAGTTTTGTATGCGGTAGCCCGGAATTTGTTCTGGGTCACCGCTTTCCTTTTATGCTCCTGCAGAAACGAACTCGGTACGGCCGAGAAGCTTGATCTCGAAGAAACTCCCGTACAGACCGTGGACAACATGTTTGTCGTGCAGTCCGAAAACGGCAGGCTCCAGATGAGGATGGAGGCGGATGTGATGGAACGTTACCAGAACGATACCATGTCATACGAGCTTTTCCCGAAGGGTTTCGCCGTATTCGGATATAACGAAGAAGGGCTGCTGGAAACGGAAATAACGGCTGAACAGGGTAGGCATGTCCAGATGGAGAAGGACGATACGGAAAAATGGGAGGCCTTCGGCAATGTTGTCGTTAAAAATATTATCAACCAGGAGGTTATGGAGACCGATACTCTGTATTGGGACCGCAAGAACGAGAAAATATTCACGCATTGTTACGTGAAACTTTATTCTCCTGACGGGTATATGCAGGGATACGGGATGGAATCTGATCAGAGAGCACGCAATTCGGTTATATTGCAGCCTTTCGACAGTTATGGCGTGATAGTCAGAGACAGTACGGAAGTCAGGATAGATTCCGTGAATTTCATAGGTCCGCTCATAAAAAAACAGCCGGATCCAGTCAGATAGCTGCGGCTGTACTTTTCAAAAGGACCTGATATCCTCGGAGATATCTCATAAAATTTATGATGAAAAATTTCAAAACAACTTCTAAAATTGTTATCTTCGCGCTCCATAATGTTTTAACGGAAAAATAATTTAAAATTAACTAATAAAATGGCTGTTCTTGAAAAAATTCGTGTGAAGTTCGGCATCTTCATATCGGTCGTGATAGCATTGGCTTTGCTGTCGTTCATCATAGATCCGAACACTATCAGTCAGGTAGCTTCTACCATGTCATCGAAGTATCGTGTAGGTAAGATAGACGGGAATTCGGTTTCCTATCAGGATTTTGAAAACGAACTGAATTATCAGAACCGTATCTTCGAATACATGTACAGGAGGAACGCAAATACCGACCAGGAAATGGAGTATGTGCGGAATATGGCCTGGAAAACTTTCGTAGACAGGTATATGTTCCTGGCGAATGCCAAAAAGGCGGGAATACAGGTAGGGGAGTCCGAACTCGTCAATCTGACGTCCGGCGATATGGTTTCACCAGTAATGGCCCAGATTTTCGTGGATGAAACAGGTGCATTCTCTACCGAAATGCTCGACTCATATATCAAGAACATGCAGTACGACCAGACGGGGCAGGCTGAAATGTTCTGGCAGTATCTGCAGAAAACCATCACTACGGACCAGTATTATACCAAATACAACAGTCTTTTCACAGCGAGCGATTTCGTCAATCCTCTTATGATGACGAATGAAATCGCCGAGAATAACAATTCCGTCAACGTGGAATTCGTCATGGTTCCTTACGGGTACCAGAGGGATACCACCATCACTGTTTCGAACTCTGAAATCAGGGCTTATTACAAGGAGCACAAAAAACTCTACAGGCAGACGGCAAGCAGGGACATAGAATATGTCGTATTCGAAGTGAAACCTTCCCAGACGGATATTTCCGATGCCAATGAAAAGGTCGTGAAAGTATATGACGAGTTCGCATCTACGGACAACGTCAAGAACTTCCTGATGAAGAATTCAGACAGGCAGTACACGGACGAATGGTACAGGAAAGGCGAACTCAGGACAGTCTCTCAGGATATAGACAACTTCGTTTTCGACAAGTCTTCAAAAGTAAATGCAGTATCGCAGGTACTAACCAAGGACAATACTTTCTATGTGGCCAGAGTGATGGATTCGGCCATGGTTCCTGACTCGGTATTTGTCAAGGGTATTCTTCTGCAGGGCGTGCAGACAGATCTTGCGGACAGCCTCATGAATGTTCTCAGGACAGGAAAGGACAACTTCGAGAATGTAGCGGCACAGTATTCCGCACTCAATGCCCCTCAGGGCGGTGTGCCGGGCGATTACGGATGGCTGACAAAGAATACCATGTTCCCTGGGATGGAATCGGTATTCACAGCACGTATGAACAGCCTTTATGTTATCGATACCCAATACGGCAAACATATCGTAAAGGTAACTGACAGATCCGAGCCTGTTCTGAAAAAGAAAGTGGCCGTTCTCGAGAAGGAAGCTCTTCCGAGCGGAAATACCATCAACGAATATTACGTAAAGGCCAATGAGCTGGCTACAAAGGCTGACGGAAAATATGACAATTTCAAATCCGCAGCCGAGGAAAGCGGACTGGCAATACTTACCAGAAACAATCTCCGTGAAGGCGACGAGACTGTAGGTTCGGTAAACGACAGGACCAAGGAAATTTCCAAATGGGCTTTCGATGCCAGGGAAGGCAAGGTTTCCAATGTACTGAATATAAACAACGACTATTATGTAGTAGCCGCGTTGAAGAAGATACATAAGGACGGTTATGCTCCGATAGCCGATGTGGCATCCGGAATCCAGTCCATACTTTACAACCAGAAACTCGGAGAAAAGAAAACGGCGGAAGTGGCTGCCAAAATCGCGGGACTCGATTCCATGGAAGCCATCGCAGATACTTTGGGAACCACTGTCAGCACTCGCGAAGGCATATCCTTCTCATCCTATATGAATCAGGGCCTCGACCCTAAATTCATAGGTGCTGTCTGTGCAGCCGAGGTGGGTGTGATTTCCGCGCCGCTGAACGGTAATATAGGAGTTTACGTTTACAAAGTGCTCTCTCATGATACCGGTTCTTCCTTTACTGAAGATGACGTGAGAAGCAGGGCTGCCCAGATGTCTTATTACAGTACCCAGTCTCTGCTTCCTGTGATGATGCAGGATGCCGGAGTAGAGGATAACAGGGCCCGCTTTTATTAATAAGGACGGCTCAAAAGGGTACTTGCACCCTCTTAGAAAAAAGAACTGCGCCAGAATGGCAAATTCTGGCGCAGTTCTTTTTTATCCATATTCGGCGGCCGCAGGTCCTGCGGACCGATGTGGCGGAATCTGTTAGAAAAGCGTAGGATTATACAGAAAATCCGATACGGGTCTGAAACTTTTCCGATGGTATGGCGTGACTCCGAATTTGCGTATGGCATCAAGATGTTCTTTGGTAGGATAACCCATATTCCTGTCCCAGCCGTATTCCGGATACTCTTTGGCGATTTTAATCATAAATTCATCCCTGAAGGTCTTGGCAAGCACCGAAGCCGCCGCTATCGAGGCGAACTTTCCGTCCCCTTTCACTATGCATTCGTAAGGGATTCCGTCGAGCGGCCTGAATCTGTTCCCGTCCACGAGGATATAGTCCGGTTTGGTTCCGAGAGATTTCAGGGCACGGTGCATACCTTCTATGGAAGCGTTGAGTATATTCATTTCATCTATTTCTTCAGCGCCGACAGCCTTGACTGAGAAATACAGGGCTTCCTTTTCTATGATTTCCCTGAGAATACATCTGGATTTTTCCGTCATTTTCTTGGAATCATTCAGCAGCGGATGATGGAAATTTTCCGGAAGGATTACGGCTGCAGCATATACCGGACCGGCAAGAGGTCCCCTGCCTGCCTCGTCGCAGCCTGCTTCCGTCAGTCCCGGATGAAGATGAGAAATGAGATTTATGGATTTCATCTGATGTCGAAGATTGCACTCGGGCAAAATTACGCTTTATTTCGCGTATTTCTTCAGCATATTGATGATTTCATCTTTTGTTCTGATAAGTTCTTTCTGGGTCTCAATATGTCGGTGCAATGCCGAATTTTCCTTTTTGAGCGCTTCGATTTCCTTTGAAAGCGATTCCAGTTCATTTTTATAGCCCTGTTCCTTTTCTGAAAACAGCCTGTCGAACTGTTCTGCCAGCTCCTGTTCCGAAACTGATTTGCGCAGGGGATGATATCCGAGGACAAGTTCTTCCGTCCCCATATCAAGTATTTCCGCTATACGGTCGAGGTTTTCATTCAGAAGACGAGTCTCACCGCTTTCCAGATTCCTGTAAGCCGTTCTCGACATACCGAGTTTATCCGCCATTTCAGTCTGCGTGACATGGTGATGTTTGCGGAAAGCCCTGATATTGTCTTTAACGGTGTCGTTGTTCATTCTGGAATTTTACATTCTGCTTGAACAAAATTATAGGATTTCAGACTTTGAATCGTGTCTTAAAATATTGCCAAAGGCAATAAAAACTTATCAGAAATAGAAAAAATATTAAAAAAAAGAAAAACTTGTGTTGTCTTTTCCTGTAAAATGATAACTGAATATTGCTTTTATGCGATGAAAATTCCTCCTTTGTGCAGTAAAAGTTGTTATATTGAAAACATCGGGTATGAAAGACATTGAAGAAGTTTACGAATTTTTCGGGAGTATACTCGAAAATCGGGAGAAAATGCCGGCATTTTCTTCGTTCGACGAAGTATGCGGTTTTCTGGGCGCGGACAGAATGATGCTTGAAGAGCATATTTTTTCTGAGGTGGGTCTGACTGGGAATGAAGTGCTGGAAATTTACAGGAAAACGTCCTGCATTGCCGGAAACGGCGATTAATACGGGTTTTCCGTATTGCTTTTGCGATATGATTTTATTAGATTTGCAAAGATACGTCGCGAAATTACGGACGTATGCATACCGCTGGAACCATATTGTATAAGTTACACTAATTAATAACGATAAAAATGAAATTTTATTCAACTCAAAACATCCGGAATGTGGTACTGATCGGAAGCACGAGATCAGGTAAAACCACATTATCTGAAGCCATGCTTTACGAGGGTAAAGTCATAGACAGAAGAGGTACTGTGGAAGCGAAAAATACCGTTTCGGACAATGCTGAAATAGAGCAGATAAACCAGCGGTCGATATATGCCACTCCACTGTATGCGGAGTTTATGGACAACAAGTTCAATATCATCGACGCTCCCGGTGCCGATGACTATATCGGTGGCGCAGTATCGGCTTTTAAGGTATGCGAGACAGCCATTCTGGTAATCAATGCCCAGCAGGGAGTGGAAGTGGGTACGGAAATCCATGCCCGGTATGCCGAGAAGTACGGCATACCTGTGATAGTGGCGGTAAACCAGCTCGACAGCGAGAAGGCTTCCTGGGAAAACACTCTCGAATCGATGAAAGAGGCTTTCGGGAACAAGCCGGTCATCATTCAGTTCCCTGTGAATCCGGGTCCCGGCTTCGACGGATTCATCGATGTCCTGAAGATGAAATACTATCATTTCAAGGATGACAACGGTACCCGTGAGGATCTGGAAATTCCTGAGCAGTACAAGGCGGAGGCAGAAGAACTGAGGGCAAAACTGATAGAAAGGGCTGCCGAATACGATGATACGCTGATGGAAAAATTCTTCGAGGCCGGAGTGCTGACGGAGGATGAAATCAGAAAAGGTATCGGAATAGGCTGCAAGGCGGGAGAAGTACTTCCTGTGTTCTGCCTTTCAGCGAAAAAGGATATAGGCGTGAAGCGTATTATGGAATTCACGATAAGAGTGGCTTCTTCTCCTGCGGAAAGAAAGGCAAAGACCAAGTCCGGAGCCGAAATCGAATGCAAGCAGGACGCGCCTACCACGCTTTTCATATACAAGACCGCGATAGAGCCTCATCTCGGCGAAGTGGCTTATTTCAAGGTTATGTCCGGAGAACTTACGGAAGGACAGGATCTTGAAAACCCTGAAACGGGCGACAAGGAGAGAATCACGGCCATTTATGCCGTGGCCGGAAAGAAAAAGGAAAAGGTTACCGACCTGTTTGCCGGAGATATAGGATGTACGGTGAAACTCCGTGCCGCGAAGACCAATGTCACACTTTCCCAGCCAGGTACGGACATAGCTTACGAACATATAAACTTTCCGCCTTCAAAGTTCCGGACAGCCGTCAAGGCCAAGGATCAGAAGGATGACGAAAAACTCAGCGATGCCCTGAACAAAATCTCCGCCGAGGATCCGACCATCATAGTGGAATACTCGAAGGAACTGAAACAGACCATTCTGAAAGGTCAGGGGGAACAGCATATAAATATCGTGAAATGGAGGCTTCAGAACGAAAACAAGATAGAAATAGAACTTTTCGCTCCGAAAATTTCATATCGTGAGACTATCACGAAAGTGGCTGCTGCGAACTACAGACACAAGAAACAGTCAGGAGGCGCCGGTCAGTTCGGAGAAGTTCATTTGCTTATCTGTCCGATAGTCGAAGGCGAGGAGGCCGTAAACAAGTTCAAGATAGACGGAAAGGATCTCGTCCTCAATATAAAAGGCAAGGAAACTTTCGATCTCGAATGGGGTGGGAAGCTGGAATTCTTCAACTGTATCGTTGGCGGCGCCATCGATGCCCGTTTCATGCCAGCCATACTTAAAGGTATTATGGACAAGATGAACGAAGGTCCGCTTACCGGTTCTCTTGCCCGCGATATCAGGGTTTATGTTTACGACGGAAAGATGCATCCGGTGGATTCGAATGAAATTTCATTCGTCCTGGCTGCCAGAAACGCGTTCAAGGAAGCGTTCCGAAACGCCGGTCCGAAAATTATGGAGCCTATCTACAATGTCGAAGTGATGACGCCGAGTGCCTATATGGGAGCCTGTATGTCCGATTTGCAGAACAGGAGAGCCATCATAGAAGGTATGGGAAATGACCACGGTTTCGATATCGTAAAGGCACGTGTTCCGCTGGCCGAACTGTACAAATACTCCACATCTCTCAGCTCGCTGACATCCGGCAGCGCTACATTTACCATGGAATTCGCTGACTATCAGCCTGTACCGGGCGATGTCCAGGAGAAGCTGCTGAAGGCATACATGGAGCAGGAGAAAGACGAGTAACAACGAGGTGACGATGCCTGTTAGCCGCATTGGAATTCTGATCCTATTCTGACTAAGGCAGTATCAGGCACATAGTTTAGAGGGTGGATTTAAAAGTTTTCAGGCTTTTATCTTCACCCCTTTTTGTAATTTTGTGAATGCTAATCAATTAACATTTGATAATAAGACTATATAGTATAATCAGCCATTTGTAATAATGTCTCACTTGTGTCCACTAAAATTGTGGACGATAGTTATAAAGTTTAACAATTAAAACAATGTAGGTTCACTTGAATCATTGAGTTCATTGACAATATTGCAGTTAGGCTTTGCAAAGAGATCTTTTA
>CALVBH010000002.1 GCA_944325765.1 uncultured Bacteroidales bacterium | reverse complement strand
GATATTGGTCACAATTCCGGGAAGTTCCATCCCTGCAGACAAATCGTCGATGGTATGGATGTCCTCGGCGAATGAAAATTCGGAAGCGCTCTCCCGCGGATCCCGCCCCGGCTTTACAAGTTCTTTCAGAATGTCCGTAACCGTCGGAAGTCCGAAATTTTCCTCGACAAAGTCTTCCGGCCGTATTCTCGAGCACAGTTCCTGGTTCGCCACCAGATCTCTCGTCTTCACACCGAGGCTTGCGGCCATTCTGCCGACTATGTGGTATGCCTCGGGATGTACAGCGGAATTGTCCAACGGGTCCGCCGCACCGGGTATCCGGAGAAAGCCGGCGCACTGTTCGAAGGCCTTTTCTCCCAGACGCCTGACTTTCAGGAGTTCCTGCCGGGAAGTGAACGGGCCGTGTTCGGTGCGGTACCGGACTATGTTTTCGGCAAGAGCGGGACCTATTCCCGAAACATAACTGAGCAGATGCCTGCTGGCCGTATTCAGATTCACCCCGACACTGTTCACGCAGCTTTCCACAGTGTTGTCGAGTTTTTCCTTCAACAGATTCTGATCGACGTCATGCTGGTACTGGCCCACGCCTAAAGACTTCGGATCGATTTTCACGAGTTCCGCCAGCGGATCCATCAGCCGGCGTCCTATGGACACGGCTCCGCGCACGGTGACATCATAATCAGGGAACTCCTCTCTGGCGGCTTCCGAAGCGGAATAAATCGAGGCGCCGTCTTCACTCACGGAAAAGACCCTGACGGAATCGGGTTTGGGCACTCTCTTTATGAATTCTTCGGTCTCCCGGCCTGCCGTTCCGTTCCCGACGGCGATGACCTCTATTCCGTACCGGACTATCATATCGGATACCGCCCTGATGGACTTGACCTTTTCGCTTACCGGAGGGTGAGGGAATATGGTTTCGAAATGAAGCAGATTTCCCTGGGCATCAAGGCATACCACCTTGCATCCTGTCCGGAATCCCGGGTCTATGGCCATCACCCTTTTCTGGCCTACCGGCGGCGCGAGAAGCAGCTGGCGCAGATTCTCCCCGAAAACCTTTATGGATTCGATATCGGCCTTTTCCTTGGCTTCACGGATAACTTCGTTCGAAATGGAAGGCTCCAGAAGACGGCTGTACGCATCCTCTATCGCCATACGTATCTGTTCCGCGAGTTTTTCACCGGGATACCGTCTTTCCTGGCAGAAATCGTAATACAGTTTGTTCGCGCACTTCTCCGGATCAGCATCTATCTTCAGATTCAGATAGCCTTCCTGCTCTGCCCTGAGAATGGCCAGAAGCCTGTGCGAGGCAATCCTCGACAGTGATTCAGAAAAATCGAAATATCCCTGATACTTTTTGGCATCCTCCGACCCGGCTTTTCTGGTCGGTCTGGAAACTATGCGGCGTGTCCGGAGCATACGGCGCACGGTATCGCGTACAGAAACAGTCTCATTCAGCTTTTCCGCGATAATATCGCGTGCACCTGAAAGCGCCGTCTCTGCGGATTCCACCTTTTCGCCGACGAATTTTTCAGCCTCGGCATACGGATCCCGGACTGAAAGCGCGTAAATTTCCTCGGCCAAAGGTTCAAGTCCGGCTTCTTTCGCCACCGTCGCACGGGTCCGCCTTTTCGGCCTGAAAGGCAGATACAAGTCTTCGAGCCGTGTCGCGTCCGTACATTCTTCTATGGCCTCACGAAGTTCATCCGTCAGCTTTCCCGCCTCCTCTATGGTTCCGAGAATGGTTTCCTTCCTCTTTTCCATCTCGGTATACACCTCGATCCAATGTTTCACTTCGGCGACACCCACGTCATCCAGTCCGCCGGTCTTTTCCTTTCTGTAACGGCTGATAAACGGGATGGTGGCACCATCCTCGAAAAGTTTGGCACAGTTTTCCACCTGCCATTCCCTGACAGACAGTTTTTCGGCAATAGTTTTAATGTACAGTGTTTTCATAAAATCGGATAAGGCCAATAAATCGGATAAATTCAGTCATGCGAGACTTCTTTCAGCTGCGAGCGGTATGCGGAGAAAATCTTCGACTTCGACACGAAACCTATGTAAGTCCTGTAATGGTCCACCACCGGAAGATTCCATGCATCAGTTTTCTCGAACTTTCTCATCACGCTGTCCATCTTCTCGTCCGTGTAGACATACGCCGGCGACGACTTCATGTAATTATAGACATGCATCTTGTCGTACAGGTCCTTCTTGAACATGTCCTTTCTGATATCCTCCAGCGAGACATATCCCTGGAAATGCTTTCTGGTATCCACGACTGGGAAAATATTTCTCGAAGAGACCGAAACCGCATCCACGAGTTCGCCCAAAGTGGCATCTATCCTGACAGGCGTAAAGTCGGACTCTATCAGGTCCGTGATTTTCAGCAGAGTCAGGACTGCCTGGTCGCTGTCATGCGTAAGAAGTTCCCCCCTCTTTGCAATTCGTTTGGTATAAATCGAATACTGTTCGAAAATCCTGGTCACTCCGTAAGAAATGGAAGCCGTCAGAATCAGGGGAATCAGCAGATCGTAACCTCCGGAAATCTCCGCTATAAGGAAGATGGCGGTCATCGGAGCCTGCATCACCCCGGCCATAAGCCCAGCCATCCCTATCAGGACGGAATTCTGTTCCGGGACAGTCATATCTGTCCCTGCCAACACCAGATTGACCGAACGGGCAAGCACGAAGCCTGCCACTCCGCCTACGAACAATGTCGGTCCGAAAGTCCCGCCGACCCCGCCTCCGGCATTGGTGAAAGACATGGAAAA
>CALVBH010000001.1 GCA_944325765.1 uncultured Bacteroidales bacterium | reverse complement strand
CTGAAAAGACCGTCTCGCTGGCGGATGTCCAGGGTTCCGCAAGGCTCGGGAACAAAATCATAGACTGCAGGGATGTCTCGTTCTTTTACGGGGACAAATGCTATCTCGACCATTTCACGTACAATTTCCAACGCTACGAAAAAGTCGGCATAGTGGGCAGGAACGGCGTCGGGAAAAGCACTTTCATAAACCTGCTGACCGGGAACTTCTCCCCGGACATGGTATGTACGGACCCGGCAGAACACGCTTCGGAGGGCAGGGCAGGCTCGCGCGGGCTTCTGACAGGCGCCATCGAACGCGGGGAATCCCTGAAAACCGGCTATTACAGGCAGAGCGGCATGGAGTTCGATCCTGAAGACACAGTCCTCGACATCGTGAACGACACTTATCTGCTGAACCGCTTCCTTTTCCCTCACGACATGCTGAACAACAAGGTAGGGACTCTGAGCGGTGGAGAGCGACGGCGGCTCTATCTCCTGACCATATTGAAGGAGAAACCGAACCTTCTCATCCTCGACGAGCCTACCAACGACCTGGACATCGTCACCCTCAACATTTTAGAGGAATACCTGAAGGAATTCCCGGGATCGCTGATCATAATCTCGCATGACAGGCACTTCCTCGACAGGCTCACGGACCATCTTTTCGTGTTCTGCGGCGACGGGGTCATCAAGGACTTCATCGGAAGTTACAGCGAATACAGAGCCTTCATAAGGGATTACGAGGCCGCGCGAAAAGCCGAAGCCAGGAAGGGTCAGGGCACTGCCGGGAAATCCGCAGAACGGAATGCAGACGCCGAGAAACCTCGCCAGGAGCCTCTCAAGAGGAAACTGACCTACAGGGAACAGAAGGAACTGGAACAGATAGAAAAAGACCTGGAAGCCCTGGCTGCCGAAAAAGCCGGTCTGGAAAGTTCCGTCAGCAGCGGGAAACTCGGATACGATGATTTGCGCAAGGCATCCGAACGCATAGGAGAAATCATAAGTCTGACAGAAGAAAAGGAAAACCGCTGGTTAGAGCTTTCCATATAGACCAGCCTTCATTCTGGCCCACGGCATCACCCCTGCAGGCGCCTTTTTCTGGAGCAGAAGCTCCTTCATCTTGTCCATATACGGCTCCACATGAGAGTAAAACAGCTGATATCCCTCGCAGAGGGCGCTCAGGCCGGTCTCCCCTGATTCTGTCTTTCCGAACCTGTGTTTCGGACATTCCCCATGGCAGGCGAAGAAATATTTGCACCTGATGCATTTGCCCGGCAGGCCGTTGCGCTTGTCTATGCCGAACTTAGTCTGGCGCTCCGAACTCATCAGCTCCCGCAGAGGGGTCTCGAACACGTTTCCGACCTTGTATTGAGGATAGACGAAATGGTCGCAGGAATACAGGTCTCCGTTGTGTTCGATGATGGAATTTCCGCCGCAGGTCTCGGCGTATGCGCAGGTCCCCGGAGGCGCCCCGCACCAGTTCGCCAGGGTGCAGTCGAAAAGGTTCACGAAATATTGCCCCACATCGTTCAACACCCAGAAATCGAATATGTCGCACATGAATTTGCCGAATTCCCGGGACTTGACGGACCATGGCGCGATGACGGCCCCCTCCTCTGTCGGGTCCACTATGTACGGCCTGCTCCCTTTGGAGCGCTTCCCGGACTTTGAAAGAGGGTATTTTACGTGTTCCACGACCGGCATGAACTGCATGAAACGGGTTCCGAGCTGTTTAAGGAACCGATAGACTTCGAGACCGCGGCCTTCCGAGGCGTTGTTCACGGTAGACATCGTATTGTATTCCACACCGTAACGGTACATAGTCTCGATTCCCCTCATCACCCTGTCGAATGTCGGGGCACCGCCCTTGTCCTTGCGATACTTGTCGTGTATGTCTTCCGGACCGTCTATGGATACCCCCACGAGAAAATCGTTGTCGTGGAAAAACTCCGCGAATTCAGGCGTAATCAAGGTCCCGTTCGTTTGTATGGTATTGTGTATCAGTTTGTCTCCGCAGTATTTCTGCTCTAATTCCACAGCTTTCCTGTAAAAATCGAGACCGAGCACCAGAGGCTCTCCTCCGTGCCAGTTGAAGGTGACTTCCTGGACGTCATTGGCGGAAATATACTCCTTTACGCACTTTTCGAGCATCTCGTATGTCATCTTCGGCTCCCTGCCGCCGTAGATTTCAGCCTTGTCGAGATAGTAGCAGTAATGGCAGTCGAGGTTGCACAGCGAACCCGCCGGCTTGATCATGACGTTGAACTGCATCGGGCCTGTCAGCCTGAGCGCATCCCCGAAGGTAATGGTATCCTTGAATAAGTGTGGCATAGCTGTTTCTGTCCTGTCAGTTTGTTTCGGGTTCCGGTTCAGGTTCAGGGACTTCCACTGTTCCGGACACGGCGAAATCGGAGTAATCGTATCCGGCCACCGCACGGACTCTGCAGTAATAAGACATTCCGGCAGTGACACTGTCGAACCCGGCGAGAGTTTCCGTCAGACCGGCCGACGTCATCACCGCATTTCCCGTAGAGGCATCCACCAGATACACGTTGTAATGCTCAGCCCCTTCCACCGGATCCCAGGTCAGCAACAGCGATGTTTCATCATAAAGAATCAGTTCAAGATTCTGCGGCGCCGGAAGCACCATCCGGGACTCAGGTTCAATCCCCCTGCATCCGCACAACATCGAAAATGCCGCCACGAAGACTGCCGCTGCAGACGATGCCGTCATATTATTTTTTCCTAAAACCTTCACAGCCGTAAATTTTCCTTGAAATCATACAAAGATAAACATTATTATGACAATTTGTCACTTTATTCTGCGGCGGCACTGATATTGCACCGGCCTCGGTCCGGAACCGGCCGGAGCCGGTACCCGAAAGAACAATCGTATTTTTAAATTTAAAAATATTGTCATTATGATTACCGAAAATTTACAGAAAGCCATCAATGACCAGATTACCGCAGAGCTCTGGTCTTCGAACCTTTATCTCCAGATGTCCTTCTACATGGCCAAGGAAGGCTGGGACGGCGCCGCACACTGGCTTGCGAAACAGGCCGAAGAGGAAAAGGAACATGCCGTGGATATGGCTCACTATCTGATTAAGAGAGGCGGTGAGGCCAAGGTTTCCATGATAGACGTGGTCCCTCAGGGCTGGGGCAGTTATGCCGAGGTATTCGAGCATGTCTACAAGCACGAATGCCATGTGTCAGAACTGATAGACAAACTGGTGGACGTGGCATCAGCCGAGAAAGACAAGGCCACCCAGGACTTCCTCTGGGGCTATGTCCGTGAACAGGTAGAGGAAGAGGCTACGGCTTCATCCATCGTGGACAAGATCAGAAAGGCCGGCGAGCACGGACTGTTCTACATCGACGCGGAACTCGCCAAGAGATAAGACCCCTCTTTTTGGAGGATGGCAGAAAAGGAGGAATTTCAAGGCTTGCGAAGATGAGGAAACCGGAGTTTACTTGACGTAAATGAGGATTTCCGAATCGAGCGTAACGCAGAAATTACCCTTTTCTGCTATCCTCAACGTTTGTTGTTGAAAGTGAATCCCAACCCCAGCATCAGATTGCTGGGGTTTTTGAATTCCGTAAGCTGATATCCGACATGGATATAGGCGCTGCGGGTGATATGGGTCTTCAGAATCAGCATCTGATAGAATACTTCAGTTTCACTGCCGCGGCAGATGACATTGCGGCCTATGCCCAGATTTATCGAGAATATGGGCATCATTATTTCCGCCCTGACAGATATGCCGGCAGCGAACTGTTCCGCGAACGGAGGGCGGTGGAATTTCAGATCGGATGAAGACGAGACGTAGTCGTTAGCTATGTGGTCCCTGATATTGGCGCTTTCATCATACTGGAAGTCGAGCGAAAGCCCTGCCTTGAAATATTTGCTGAAATTGTACATCGGATTGAAGTTCAGGCCGGCCACGGCGAAAGAGCCCGGGACGACATACGGTTCCCCATCCTGGAGATAGAAGCCTTTCTTGCGCAACGCCCCGTACACGACGACATCATAGCTGACATGACGCCGGAATTCAGAATCGGCATTCCCCGGGAATCTCTCGGGAAGCCTGCCGCCGGTGCTGCGGAAACGGTATGACAGCCCTGCACGGCCCTCTATGATGTTCACTCCCGCGTTCGGATAACTTGTATTGCCGTTCGAATAGTGCGTCAGATGCGCTCCTGCGATAAAATTCCAGCCTCCTTTCAGATTCCAGTCGATGAAAAGGCCGAGACTCATATAGGCATTCACGGCGGAGCCGACGACCATATTCAGAGGATTGGATTTCTCATCGAATTGCTTCCAGCCGAAGGATGCGCCGAAATCCCACTCGCAACTCAGATTCAGCCCGGGAGCGAGGGTGGCGATACGGGAATTCTGGAAGACATAAAGCGCTATGGGGCGTCCGACCTCCGACGGATTCAGAAAATCGTTGTACGACAGACCGATACCCTGCCAGGCGAAGGGATATTTCCTGCCGGTCGCAGTGTTGCCGGAAAAATGAAAGGCATATTTCAGATGGGCCGAAACTGCGAAATCCACTGGTTTCCCCGCAGCGTTGGTTCCCTTGAAGAAACGGTGCGTGGGGAATACGTAGCCGGTCCGGAATTCGACGGCTGCCTTGTGGTCGATTTTCGTGCTGTCGGCCGCGGGAAAACATTGCGCCGGAGGCGCGACAAGAAAATCAAAAAAAATTATAATCAGAAGCAGTCCGGGATTTTTCATAAACGCAGGATTATCCGAGTTCGCTCGTTCAGTCTTCATTTCTCTTCATGACATAATACCAGGAAGGTCTGCTGCACCGGAACTCTCCGCTCTGCCGGCGTGTGCGGCCCGTACCGTGGTTCGATATGACGATTTCGTACGGAGCCTCATATCGCTCGTAGACCACGTTTACTTCGATTATCTGCTTTGCATGCGGCTTCACGGTCACTTTCTTCATCTCCTCCTTCAACCCGGAGTCCAGCGGAAGGCTCTGCTGACCGAAAACGAACGGAATCCGGGATCCTCCCATATAAGGTTTTCCCTCCTCATCACAGTCCGGGATCTGCAGCTGCGGAATATCCTGGCCGAACAGCAGGAAGAACTTGTCTGTATCATCGTCATACAGCTTGAATTCCACTGTCCTGGACACATTCTTATACGGGTAGACATACAGGCTTACCGGCTCGTTACTGCTTGTATTGTCGACTGTAAAGGATTCCACGACTTCAGTCATTCCTTCCAGATAATCGAAATTCTTCAGGTCATAGACAATTTCGTCCACCGAATAGCGTGATGACGGCTGCACCATCAGGCTGACGGACTGCGTTTCATAGTCATTTCCCACGTAGATGATCACGTTATACGGCTCCTCGTGCATATTTTCGCCTATACTGATGTCCAGCCGGTTTCTGCTGGCTCTCTCCACTGTAAAATCCAGGAACGAGGTCTGATGATGCATCCGTGCAAGCCCCTTCGCCGACGAGGCGTAGTCTTCTTCGGAATCGGTGCCGATACCGGTAACTTGACAAGGCAGGCTGTTTCCCGCCGGACCGGCAATATTCAGAATATCCCAGTTCCCGCTCTTGAAATGCACCGCCGCCGTCCCGCCGTTCCCGTCGAGAGCCAATACCTGATTCTCCTCTAAAAATTCATCTATGAAAACATCGTCGTTGCATCCTGCGGCCAATGCCAACAGTGGAGGCAATGCAAGCAACGCCATCCTGCCTTTCATCACTATCGCTGATTTTGAAATGCGAATATACGAAATAATTCTTTGCCTTCTTCACCGTCCGGCTGGTACGGACGAAGAAGTCCACCTTATCCGTCAGGTATTCTATTTGCCTTTCGTGCTTCTGGAGCCTTGTATCAATCTGTTCCAGCCGAGAATTGACGACATGGCCTTTGAGCAGATATTCCTTCAGGCGTTGAGCTTATAATGTAATGAGGGTGGGTCAAAACGAATTTGGCTCACCCTCTTGTTTTCATCATAGCTCTCTATTGTCAGATAACTTCAAACTAAAAAACCGGGGAATCCGATTCCGCAGCAATGCGGAGTACGGGTTCCCCGGAAACATTTTTTCAAAGGTCAGAAGACCTGACTGCTATTTTTCCGGCACATAATCCCTCCAGTCAGAGCCTGAGTAAAATCCGTCATA